>JBDHUQ010000010.1:0-13291 GCA_039809205.1 Minisyncoccia bacterium
GTAATCTTTATAGCCTCTACTATGTGTTTGGTACTGTCTATTCTACTTGAGTAAATAGCTTTCATTGCCTTTGGTGTCCACTTTGTTGCAATATTGACCCCTGCTAGATTTATAATCGCATCGGTTTTTTCTAGAATCCCTGATGGTAAGTCTGAAGAAGATATATCACAGTGCACAAAAGATATATTTGGATGAAATATTTTCGTAGGCTTAATATCTATAATTAAGATTTGGTGGCCAAGGCCTAGTAGTCTTTTAGACAATAGAGAACCTATATAACCACTACCTCCTGCGATGGCCACCAACATATACTTTCCATAATAACACGCCCTTTAAATTACTTATTTTTTGACAACAGTTTTTGACATCCGTCACTTTGTTGCAAATAAGAAAAACTGCGGTAGTATCACACCATGGAATCAGTAGAAAAAATCCTAGTTTTTATACTTAAATTTTTTGGCTTTGTAATATTGTCTGTGCTTTTTCTACCTTCTTTTTTGGTTGTCACCTATCTTCAAGAGGTTTGGACAAAACTGCTTGGGGAACTTTTTAACCTCTAAACTATCTTTATAAAACGGTTTTTACCAATCTTATACACTCCAAGAGAGTGTTTTTTTACATCTTCTATAGAGAGGATCTTTTTGGTTGAAAACTCAGAAACTGCACCACCCTCAACAAGCCTACGCAGTTCTCCTTTTGAAAGAACAAACCCTTCCGCAATAAAAATTTCTTCAAGTGTTCGACCTTTTGCTCCCACCTCGTAAATATCTTCAGATACTTCTTTTTTATTAAAAAGTGTCACAAACACCTCCTCTGATTTTTGTGCTTCTTTTTCTGAATAACAAGTGCGAACAATTTCGTATGCTAGGCGCATTTTTATATCTCTAGGGTTAATATTTTGATTGAGCTCACCTTGAATATTTTCAATTTGCGATAATGTGTAATCTGTGCAAAGCTCAAATCCTGGGACAATAAGTTCATCTGACCAATTCATAATCTTTCTATACATATCTATAGAGGTATCCGTAAGACTGATCATGTTTCCGGTTGTTTTTCCCATTTTTGCACCGGTAGAATCAGTTAGAAGTTTTGTGGTGATAACAAACTTCTCTTTATTTTTTAGATTTTTTAGCAGTGTTCTTCCTGAGAGCATGTTAAATAGTTGATCATTACCACCCACCTCACCATCTACATTCATAGCTACGCTATCGTAGCCTTGCATAAGTGGATACATAAATTCGTGAATATAAATTGGCTTTTCTTCCTCTATACGTCTCTGAAACATATCCCTCTTTAGCATCTGATCAACCGTCATATGTGAAGCTAGTTCAAGTACATCAGCAAATTTCATTTTGCCAAGCCATTTATTATTAAATTTTATTAATGCTGAATTTTTTCCCTTAAAACGAATGAATTTACTAGCTTGTTTTCTGTAGAGCCTTAGGTTTGATTTTATTTCTTTTTCAGTTAGAGGTTTTCGTGCTGAGAGTTTATCTGGGTCTCCTATGCGAGCTGTAAAATCTCCAACCAAAAAAATGATTTTATGGCCCAAATCTTGAAATTGACGAAGTTTTCTAAGCCCAATGGTATGTCCTATATGAAGACTAGGCGCTGTGGGGTCAAAACCTGCATATATAGTTAATTGTTTGCCTGAATTGAGCTCTTTCTCTACGAACTCTCTACTAGGGAGTATCTGTTCTACCCCTTTTGTAAGGAGAGTCTGTATTTGTTCGTCTTTATTCATATATATAGCTATTTTAGCATTATTTTGTTGGTTTTTTAACCGTTTCTCGTTATTATATGTTTATGAAACATCTGTCTAAAAAAAATATAGTTTTAGGGTTATGTGCTGTTATATTCTTAACACTTGGCGGAACGCTCGTTTGGGCATCGTTTATTAAACTGCCAGATTTGTCTAATTTTGAAGCTCGTAAAATAGCTAATTCTTCTAAAATAGTTGATCGCACAGGCCAAGTGGTGCTTTATGACATAAACCAAGGTGTTAGAAGAAGCGAAATACCTCTTTCAGAAATGGGGGAAAACATAAAAAACGCTTCTATATCAATTGAGGATGAACATTTTTATTCTCACAACGGCATAAGACCAACATCTATTTTAAGAGCGGTTCTGGCAAATATAGCAAGTGGTAGTTTCTCTCAAGGCGGGTCAACAATCACACAACAAATCATAAAGAACACGCTTCTAAATACAAAAAAGACACCAACTAGAAAAATCAAAGAGTGGGTTTTGGCACTTAAACTAGAAAGGCAATTTTCTAAAGATCAAATTTTAGAGATATATTTAAATGACAATCCATACGGAGGAACAATTTATGGAGTAGAAGAAGCTTCTCGAGCTTATTTTAATAAATCAGCTAAAGATCTTTCTATTGCTGAGGCAGCCTATCTTGCCGCTATACCTAAGGCACCGACTTATTACTCCCCTTTTGGCAAAAACAAAGACAAGCTTGAGATTAGAAAAAATACAGTTCTAAAAAAAATGTATGATCTTGGTTATATAAACCAGGATCAATATGAAAAATCAAAATCAGAAGTTGTTGCTTTTAATACTCAAGCACAAAATAGCATAAAGGCACCTCATTTTGTTTTTTATATCCTTGATTATCTAGAACAAAAATACGGTCAGGATGTTATGGAAAACGGTGGCTATACCATAACAACAACCCTAGACTATGATCTTCAAAAAAAGGCTGAAGAATTAGTTCTAAAAAATTCCTTAGAAAATGAAAAAAATTTTAAAGCTTCTAATAGTGCTCTTTTGGCTGTTGATCCTAAAACTGGCCAGATTCTATCTATGGTTGGCTCTAGAGACTATTTTGATAAAAAAATAGATGGCGCCTATGATGTTGTTACCGCAAAAAGACAACCAGGATCTTCTTTTAAACCAATAGTTTATGCAACCGGTTTTCAGAAAGGATATACCCCTGAAACAGTTCTGTTTGATGTAGATACTGAGTTTTCTACCACCTGTGCTACCAATCCAAGCACTTGTTATAATCCAAACGATTTTGACGGGTTGTTTAAGGGTCCTATTTCAATAAGAACAGCATTGGTTGAATCTAGAAACGTTCCAGCAGTAAAAATGCTTTATTTGGTTGGTTTAGATGATGCTTTAGCAATGGCTAAAAACCTAGGAATTACAGGGCTTGGAGATAAATCAAAATACGGTCTTTCTTTGGTTCTTGGTGGAGGGGAAGTTTCCCTCCTAGATATGACTACGGCTTACGGGGTATTTGCTACTGGTGGAATAAGGAATGAAACAACAGGAATTCTTTCTGTTAAAGATCGATCTGGAAATATTGTTGAAGAATTTAGTGCAAATCCACAGCAGGTTCTTGATAAAAACATCGCCCTCCAAATATCAGATATTATTTCTGGGACTTCTTATGCCCTTCCTGGGACAGCTGCAAAAACAGGAACAACGGATGACAACAGAGATGCTTGGGTAATGGGTTATAGTACTAGTGCGGTAGTTGGTGTGTGGTCAGGAAATAATGACAATAAGCCTATGACTAAAGGCTCTGCGATTTCTGTTCCCACATGGAAAACCTTCATGCAAGAAGTGCTTAATAAATACCCAGGAACACCTTTTGAGAAACCAGTTCAAGATCCAGATTATCTTTCTCTTAAACCTGTCCTAAGAGGTGTTTGGATGGGGAACAAAAGTGTTTGGATAGATAAAACAACAGGGGCACTCGCAACAGAAAACACACCCCCAGAGTCTAGGGAGGAGCGAGTCATTACAAATGTTCAAGATATTTTGTATTGGGTAGATAAATCAAACCCAAGAGGGCCTGTACCAACAAACCCCTACTCCGATCCTCAGTTTGCACTTTGGAATGCTGGTGTACAAAATTGGTGGGAACAAAATAAATCTCGGTTTAGTATTATTACGGATTCAAACCTACCAACGGATTATGAATCAATACACACAAACGAGAATAGACCTATTATCAATATCTCAGGTCTTCCTAACGATTTAAAACAAACTGATAGATACACTGTTTCTATTTCCAATTCAAATCAATACCCCTTAATATCAGCAGATGTTTTTATTGATGAAAACTACTTAACTACACTCCCCTCTCCATTTAAATTTGTTTTTAGCCCTAAAGACTACAATATAAAAACAGGGGTTCATAATATAAAAGTGGTAGCAAAAAATTCGCTTTATTTAACATCACAAAAAGACCAAAGTTTTTCTGTTAGCCAATAGAGGTTATATTGAAACGCTTCAATTTTTCTAGTATTTTATCTTGCTTTAAATAAATAACACTTTTTATGGTTGGTGAAACTAAGAAAAAAACCTTGTTGTTTTTGATTTGAAATTGATTCTCTTTTATAGAAACACCTACGATATCTGAAATATCTAGAGCAATATCCTGCTTAATTGATTGAAAGCTATTTATCTTTTCGGAAATTCCAGAAAGGATTTTATGAAACAAAGACATATTACCTATTTGTTGGCATTAAAAGATAAGTGAAAGAAGGGTCATTTATACTTTTAATTATTATAGGCCTATTTGGTTCAGTAAAAGATATAGAAATACTATCTCCTGATAGAGATTGAAAAACGTCTAAAAAATACTTCAAATTAAAAGAAGTTTCTATATCTACACCCTCAATTACGGCGTCAATAGAAGAAACAGAAGATCCTATATCATTATTTTTAGATTCTACAACAACTGTTTTTTTACTACTATTAACATAAAAGACTACTTGAAAAAACTTATCAGCAAAAACTGTTGATAATTTTAAGGTTGAGAGCATTTCACCCTTCATTAAAACTACTTTTGTTTTTTCCTCTTTAGGAATAATCATTCTATAGTCTGGAAAAGCTCCGTCTATAAGCCTTGAAGTAAAGTACACACCTCCACCAGAAATAGAAAGTTGATTTTTATTAAAGGCAACTCTTACTTCACCTGAAAATATTTCTAGAACTCTTAAAATATCAGCTATATTTTTATATGGTATTAGTATTTTTGATATTTCTGGCAGGTTTTTAACTTTTATTTTTTTCTCAGATAATCTAAAAGAATCTGTAGCAACAAATATTAATTGGTCTTGTTCGTTATATATAAAAACACTAGCTATTTCTTGTTTTATTTCTGTTGTAGCTGATGAAAAATAAACACTTTTTATACCTTCTTGTAAAATACTACTTTTAATTTCAAAAGATTCACCCTCAACAAAAGGTAAGGTTGGAAAATCATCTTGTGGTAAACATTTTATAACTGTTTTATTCCCTCCAGCTTCAACTAATAAATTTTCACCATCTAAAGATAGAGTAACCTCTACAGTATTAACAATATTATTTATAACACTAGATAGAATATCACCTTTTATAAGAACAGTTCCTTCTGATTGAATTTTTGATGGTATTTCTATTTCAATACCTACAGCTAAGTTTGTAGAGCGAACTTTTAGTGAATTATTTGATGCAATAATTAAAATACCGTTTAGAGTAGGGAGTGTTAAGTTTTTTCCAGAAAGTTTTTCTGCTATTGAAATTATATTTTTAAGTTGTTCGGTTTTGCACTGTATTTTCATAAATTAGCTCAATTACTTTATAAGAGGTGTGAATTGTGGAAATATGTATTTTATGTTTACTTTTCAATCTTTATTTCCATCGCCACCTGTTAATTAATTGTCTACTTTTTTTCATAAAAATATTTTTATATTATTTTTTTTAAATTTATCACCTCTTTTACACAACATACTCACAATTATTTAAACAAAATTCTGATATCATCCAACTCTTTCATAAGCACTGGATTCGTTTGTAGTTCTTGCTTTATCTTTTCATAAGAGTGAATAACTGTTGTATGATCTTTACCACCAAGTTTTGACCCTATGGAAGGATAGGATTCATTAAAATCTTCCCTTAAAATAAACATTATCATTTGTCGAGCTTTTACGATTTCTTTTCTTCTTGTTTTTTCATAAATAATACGATCATCTAGGTTGTAATATTCTGATATCTGTTTAACAATAGTTTCAAAAGAAATTGTTTTTTTAGGTTTAACACTATTTCTTATTAATTGTTTAACTTCTGTTAGAGATATAGGCTTCTGTTTTATTTCAGAGTGCATATTAATAATATTTAAAACACCTTCGATTTCACGAATACTACCTGTGACTGAAGAAGCTATATAAGCTAAAACTTCACTATCCATAGGGATTCCAATTTTAGAAACCTTCTCTTTTATAATAGCCATTCGACACTCTAGATCTGGCTCCTGTATATCTATAGTCATACCGGCGTTAAATCGAGTTTTAAGCCTATCTTCAAGTCCAATAATATGATTTGGGTGTTTATCTGAAGAGAAAATTATACTTTTTTCCTGTTCATATAGAATATTAAAAATATGGAAAAGTTCGTTTTGGGTACCGTCTTTCCCTGATATAAACTGCATATCATCTATAATTAAAACATCGAGTTTTCTATACTTTTCTCTGAAAGGTATCCCCCTACTGTTTTGAACAGAACTAACATAGTCATTTAGGAATCTCTCAAGTGTGGTGTATAGAACTTTTTTCTCAGGATATAAACGTTTTAATTCATTACCGATAGCTTGTATAAGGTGTGTTTTACCTAAACCACTAGCACCGTAAATAAAAAGAGGATTGTATAGTTTTCCTGGTTTTTTAATAACAGCCTGAGAAGCCGCATAAGCAAGCTCGTTAAAAGAACCGACAATAAAAGTATCAAAGGTATATCTAGGGTTTAGATTATCATCTCTGTTAACATAAAGATCCGATATAGGAAGCTCTGGTTTCTTTTGAAAAAAAGAAGAAGCATCTTTATTTTGTACCTCTGGTACTCGACTTATAGTAAATTCTACACCTCTTATATGATCAGAAATAGAAACTAAACTCTTCAATATCATTTTTTGATATTTAGTAACCATCCATTCTTTTATAAAATCGTTTGGTACACCAATGAAAACTATGCCATCTTCTTCTTTAACTAAAACAGTGTTTTTAAACCAAGTATTAAAGTGTCCGGCAGAAACCTCCTTTTGGATATCAATAAGACAGGTATTCCATAGTGTATTTGGATCGGTAATCATGGCTTGTGATTTAATAATACGATAGTAAGGGAGTAATCTAAAACTGTTAATAATATGTGGATAGTGTTGATTATATCAATATATAAAGGACTTGATTAAGTAGTTTTTTTTGTGTATAGTGTGGTCATTATATGTCTCAAACATATCAACCTAAAAAGAGAAAAAGAGCAAAAGCCCACGGGTTTTTGAGCCGAAGTTCTACAGCTGGTGGCCGTAAGGTTATAGCCTCAAGACGCAGAAAAGGTCGTGCTAAGGTAACAACAGTATAAATTTGCTATGTTGCCGTCAAAAAAACGGCTTTCTCGCCAAGAATTTGATAGTTTCTTAAAGAATAGCCAAAACCAGGTCGTTTTTAACGATCTCGGCACTCTAAAATACAAAGATAGCCAAGAAAACAAGGTTTCTATTGTGGTTTCTTCAAAAACAGAAAAAAGAGCTGTTTTTAGAAATAAAATTAGAAGAAGACTCTATTCCCTATTTGAAAATAACCTAAAAATAACAAAAGTAGATCCTCGAGTGTATGTTTTATATGTTTCAAAAAACATACAAGGTTTTCAATTTAAAGATTTAAAAAATAAATTTGATGAACTTTTTAAAAAAACTACCAAATAGATTAGCAATCCTTTTTATAAAATTTTATAGGATTACCCTTTCGCCAACTGTTGGGGTTTTTAGGTTTTTACCTTTTTACCCTAAACCAACTTGTATTTTTTATCCCACTTGCTCTGAGTATTCAATAGCCTGTTTTAAAAAATACTCATTTTTTTTAGCGTTCGGGAAATCTTTGTCCAGAATTGGTCGCTGTCACCCAGGAAATCATCCGCGAGTAGATTTGCCGTAAGGTGCTATACTGACTGCTATGAAAGCACTATGGAATACATTTTTATATGAACCTATTTATAACGCTCTGGTTTTTGTTGCTCAACATATAACTCTTAAGGATGTCGGGTTGGCGGTGGTTGTTTTAACCATCATTATTAGGTTTATCTTGATGCCAATTTCAAAGAAAAGCATAATTAGTCAGTATAAAATGAGGTTGCTCCAGCCAAAACTTGATGAAATAAAATCAAGAGGTTTGTCCAAAGAGGAAGAGTCAAAAGAGCAATTTGCCCTATATAAAAAAGAGGGGGTAAACCCTTTCTCTGGCTGTTTATATCTACTTATCCAACTACCTATCTTATTTGCACTTTATTTTTCTTTTATGAAAGGTATAAATCAACCCGAACACCTTTATGGCTTTTTAAGCACAGAAGGCCTCAAAAACACCTTTTTAGGTCTCGTAGATATAACTAAGCCTTTCCTCCCTTTTGCTATCTTAGCAGGGGTAACACAAGCTATACAGGCATTCCTGGTTCCTAAACCGCCAGTTAGTTCAAACACAGGCTTTCAGGCACAATTTGCTAAAAGTATGGGTGTACAAACAAAGTTCGTTCTGCCTGTAGTTATTATTTTTATAGCTTCAAAATTAGCTTCCGCTGTTGCTCTTTATTGGGTTATTACAAATATCTTTTCTATTGCTCAAGAGTTATATTTTAGAAAGACGCTTAAGCTCTCTACAAACTAAATTGCCACAACAAGCCTGTTTGTTTGTCTGTAAAATACAGAAGTCCCCTATCTTCATCTATTTTTAGGTTTGTCATATCAAAAGACTTATCTGCTCCATCATATAAAACATCAAATATATTATTATTTGTGTAGATCTTGTATATCTGGTCAGGGAAGGAAATTATTCCGGCGTACCAAGCATCAGGATAAACTGCTTGAGGGACAGTGCTATTACCGGCACAAACCAAATCCTCGTTTTTAAGCCATACACATTTTTCAGGAAGTATAGAAAGACCGGTGTCGGATACTTTCCCGTTTACAGTGTTTAATATTTTAAGTGTGAATTTGTTTTCTGAGCTTTCAGAATAAATAACTGTTTTACCACTAGGGCTAACCAAAGATGTTAGTCCGTTTATTCCCCCAACAACCTTTCTTAGTCTTCTTTCGTTTCTATCTATTTTATAAAGATACCCAGGAACAGAACCAGAAGGTTTTGTCTGAGCAAAAACAGTGTTTTGATAAGGCCATGAGAGTATCCATTCTTTTAGTCCTGATTTCAAAAGCTCCTTTTTTGACCCACCTGTCGCATTGGTTGTATTTATTGTCCCACCGTCTTGATTGCCTAAAAGACTAGCCAGCTCTTTGGAGTCAGGTGATACTGCTATAGAGGTTATATTATCAGGCAAAAATACACCGTCTTTTTGTGTTCTTGTTCCGTCTGTGTTCTCTGTTGGAATAGGAACAATATAAGAACCTATGGTCTGACCATCATCACGTAAGAATCTAAGTACAGCTGAATTGTTATTGTCTGCAAAATAAGCCTCATAGATAGAAGGGATAAAGGTGTTGCTGATTTGTTGAGGAATCTCACTGTTTTTTATTTCATAGACGTATCCGCTTTGGCGAGCAACATAACGAATAAAGTAATCAGTAATATTTTGGACTGTAGGCTTACCTTTAGGTTCTGTTGAGGGAACAGTTATTTTTTTTGTTTGTGAAAATATAGTGTAACCAGCTATTGGTCTTGGTGAGAGTTGTTTAAATGGTGAAGTAGCATCTGTTTGTGTAGAACTATTAACTGGAGGATTTTCTGTTATTTGCTCATCAGTATTTTCACTACTATTACCTCCTAGAGGAAAAAAAGACTTAAAACCAGTACTTGTTGTTCCATCTGGATTTGTGGTTTTTTTGTAAAAAGCCAAATAACCAACTGTCGCTATAAGTACTATCGCTATTGTTATAATAAAGACCTTTTTCATAGTGTTATTGTACTACAATTGTTATATCCCTTTGCATTGGTTATATGTAGTTCTACGAACAGAAGAACCGTTTGAGTCTGATGGGCAACCACCCTTATTGAAAGCATACATTGCTTTATAAGGATCCCCGCACTCTTGGATTTTTTTCTTTAATAGTGTTGCTCCAAGCCTAAGACTTGTTTCAGCATCAAGAAGTTCAATGTAAGTATATTTTTTATTAGTTTTTGGATTTAGTGGCCAGAAGTTGTCCATTATAAGAGGTTTGGTTTTTAGAGATGCTGAAGGTCCCGCTTCCCAGGCACTTGTTCCATAACCCTCAGGAAACATTGTTATACCAAGCATGCCAAATCCGAAGCTAAATCTTCCGTCAACAACGCCTTTTGGTGCATCGTTTTTAAAATTTTTATTAGTTCTTAGGCTGTCATCACCTTTATTAAATGTTGCTCCACTGTATTTTTCTCCTGAGTTTATAAAAGCTCTTCTAGAGGGACTTTTAAGAGTAGCAGACTCTGCAAAGTCAGCATCACTTCCAAACACTGCCGGGTTCATGCCGCTTTCAGCCGTAGCGGTGGCAATAAGGAGGCAAGAGTCGATTCCGTACTCTTTGGCTATATTTTGGGCCATTGTCACATACTGACTCTTGGGCAGTATGGGCTTTCCTGTGATACTTTGATATGTAGAAGAATCAAGACTAGGATATGGTTTTATCTCAAACTCGGCACTTTGGATAGTTATATTATTATTAACCAATCTAGGATTTATGGTGTTTAAAATAAGATAAGAAGATAGTGCAACAACTAATCCAATAAGCGCCTCTCTGAAATCCCCCTTTAATTTAGCCTTCTTTAGGGGCAAATCGGTTGTCATGTAGCCAAAGCCTGTGATTATAAGCCTAACCACAAGAACTACAGAGGCCAAACCAATAATAAGGCTTAGAATAAAGTTTAAAAATGCATTAACATCACATATTTCACCTGGGTTTGTTTGCTGTTTTAGTTTACACAGCTCAGGATCAAGAAGTGCAGTCATTCCCGGAATTGGTGCCAATAACCTATAGCTATTTTTATTAAAAAAGTTATCTGCTTCTTTTCCTGTTTCGGGTACTATGTAACCCTTACCAGTGTTTACAGAATAAGTATGTTCACCATGGGCTCCAGTTGTGCTGTCAAAAGAAACCTTGAGATCATAAAAAGTGTTTGGATTAAACGTTCGATTGTTTATAAGAAATACATAAAGACCTTTTTCGTCTGGTTTTGCGGGGTTTAACTTTAAAATTAAATCTTTAGATTTTTTATCATAAAATTCAGCTGAAACTGTGATTGTGGATAGAGGTATTGGATCGGTGTCCTTATGTTTACTATCCACTATGGTGCCACGTAATTCATAAATTCCTTTTTCAAGTTTCTTAAAAACTGGTGGTTGATAAAATATTTCTCCAAAACTTCCTGTTTTTACAGTTACATTATCTGTTAAAAATGATTTATTTATTCCTGATGTTTCTACTATTCTAATGTAATAAGTAGTTTCAGCTTTTATGCCACTTGAGGTTGTCCATTCGGTTTTGCCGCTTTGATTTAAGACCTTTTGATCTAGACCATTAAATAAGGGGATTGTTGTATTTGCTGGAATACTTTCTATTTTTGATTCACTAACTATAGGTTGTACTAGTTTGTTAGATAATATTGGAGGGCTAGATAGGGTTATGGTTATAGTTCTTTCTTTTGTGGTTGCAGACAGAGAGAATTCAGAATTTGGGTTTGTTTGGGCCAATACATTTGTTTGTGCAAAAAACAGAGCTAATGAGAGTGTGGCTAAAACCAATAGTTTCTTCATTGTTTATATTTTATCACACTAAAAGTTTAGATTGAATGTTTTTCTAGCAGATTGAAAACGGTCTTTTATAGATGTAGCCGAGATATCAATTGCACTGCTTCCTGAGGCTTCTGGACTATCTATAGGTAACTCTTGTACTTGTTCTACTCCAGAGAAAGACTCACCGTTTAAGGTAAATTTGATATTTAGACTATTTTCTAAACTCTTAATAAAACTAAAGTTAAATGGTTCAACTCTAAGTGTGACTCCTGAGTTAGATATACTCGTATCACTTAGAGAACCGTGGGCATAGTCTATAAAGCCGTTATTTTTTTGATATAGAACTAAGCTTGGGTCTCTTAGGGTTAAGCTAGATTTACCATTTCCTTCAAAGGTTCCTCCGGTAATATCTACACTAAACGTAGGGTTTTTTGTTAATACATCTGTTTTTATCACTAAGCTGTTTTTATTAACACCAGAGTCTTTACTTATACTATTGTCGTTGTACTTCCAGTTGTAAGAAAGTGTTTTTGGGGTGTTGGCACTAGGTATGGCAACAGCCTTTATTTTTGCTCCTATTGATGCGAGAGCCTTTCCTTTATAAAAAGGGGGGGTATAAGAATCTATAGCTTCCCAAATGACATCCACGCTTCCTGGTCTGATAACTATTTCATCCTCTGCATCTCCTGATACCCCATTTGCCACAACTGAAAGTGTTGCACTACCCCCAACAAGTGGGGCCGTAACCATAACGGTAGTTTTTCCTGTACCGCTTAGGACAAGTTTTCCGTTGTAATACCAGGATATTTTACTAACTGTTAGGTCTGTATCAAAGCTTTGAGCTGTTGCTGTTATTTTCTCGCCAGGGGCAGGATCGTTTGGTGAAAGGGTTATATAAATATCTTCCGGTAAAACCTGAGCGTTAGATACGTTAAACCAAAATAATAAAAAAATAGAAAAACAGAGGATTAGATATTTCATAATTTATATTGTTTATTATACCACCTCCAGTCATTAGAGAGATTAGAGTCTACCTTGTTGCTCTTGAAATTCTTGCTTTGCTCTTTTTATCGATAGAACCTGTGATGGGTCACTAGTGATTATTTGGTCCTCAGTGTAAGAAGCTATTATTTTAATGGCCACATGTTTAAGTCCGGCAAAGAAAATACCCTCTCCTACCGCACTTTCAAGTAGGAGATACTTCTCTTCATCTGTTAGATTAAAGGTTTTTTGGAGAGCATCTATTGTGCTTGGAGATTGTTTTAGGAGAAGCTGGATAGAAGAATTGGTAATAATCGGTACACCATAAGGGCTTTTCATAAAATCGCCGACGTCTTGAGTTATAGTGCAAAGACCCAAGAAATATTTTCGGCCTCTTTTGGCGATTGAGTATAAGAAAGAGGCTGTGTCATCACTTTTCATCATCCACCACGCCTCGTCCACAACCAAAAGTCGCTTTTTAAGCTCTTTTCGGACTGCATTCCATATAAAATGAGTAACTATATACATAGCTGCTGGCTTGAGATCATCTTCCATATCTCTAACAGAAAAAACCACAAATTTTTTGTTTATATCCACGTTG
>JBDHUQ010000011.1:0-13263 GCA_039809205.1 Minisyncoccia bacterium
TTTGAGGTTGATGTGAAAGTCGGCGAAAAATGGTTGGAGGTGTGTGGTGCTGGTATGGTGCACCCAAACGTTTTTAAGAGTGTTGGGTATGATTCACAGAAAGTTACCGGCTTTGCTTTTGGTATGGGGCTAGATAGGCTTGCAAATGTAAAGTTTGGTTTTCCAGATATTCGCCTAGCATATCAAGGAGATCTTCGTTTTAACCAATTTTAATTTATATGAAAATTTCTTATAACTGGCTACAGAGACATATTGAAGAAAAACTTCCAAGTGCAGAGTCTTTGAAAGAGACTATTATTTTTCATGCTTTTGAGGTTGAGTCTGAAGAACAAGTAGGGAGTGATACTATTTTTGATATCAAAGTTTTACCAGATCGTGCACACGATTGCTTGGGCCACGCTGGGATGGCGCGTGAGATAGCAGGAATTCTTGGTTTAACTTTTACAACTTATCCTCTTCCAGAGCTTCCAAATATGCCGTTTTCTACAAATATTGAAATACAAAGCGATCTGTGTCGCAGATATATCGCTATTGAAATGAAAGACGTAAAAGTCGGTCCATCTCCGGACTGGCTTAGGGATGCGATTGAAGCCGTTGGGGTTCGGTCCATCAATAATGTTGTCGATGCTACCAACCTTATACTCCTTGATGATGGGCAGCCAGTTCACGCGTATGATAAAGATAAAATAGATGGGGGAATAGTTGTGCGCATGGCTCACGAAGGAGAGCAAATCATCACTCTTTCAAAAGAAGAAAAGAAACTGCAAACAACGGATCTTCTAATCGCTGACTACTTGGGACCTCTTGCTATTGCTGGGGTAAAGGGTGGCACAAGTGCCGAGATAACAGAAGCGACTAAAAATATAATCATAGAAGTTGGCAATTTTGATCCAATCGCAATTCGAAAAACATCTAGAAGGCTTAATTTGATCACTGATGCTTCAAAACGATTTGAAAACGATCTGACTCCAGAGATTGCATATGATGCAGCGAGGCATGTGGTAGGCATCATGCAGAAAGTTGCCGGCGGGGAAGTATCTGGTGTGTTTGATTATTATCCATCTCCACAAAAAACTCAAACCATTTCTTTTTCACTTTCAGATATTTCTCGACTTTTAGGTAATACTATTACAAGAAATGATATCGATCGATGGATTTCGAGTTACAAAATCACTACTACAAAAGATGGAGACACCTATACTGTAACCGTTCCAGCAGAGCGTCTTGACCTGGCAGGCCCGCACGATATCGCTGAAGAAATAGGTCGTTTGGTCGGGTATGACAAAATTCCAGCCTCACCGCTCCTGTTTACTCCGACCACAAACAAAGAATCAGAATATAGCAATGTTTTCTCTGTGAAATATTGGCTGGCACAAAATGGTTTTCGAGAAGTGATGAATTATACCTTTACAAAGAAGGGTGACGTTTATGTCTCTTACGGAGCGAAAGACAAAAGTGCCCTTCGAGCAAATCTTTCTGATGGGCTTAAAGAGAGCTATGAGAAAAATCGTTTAAATGCTGCGCTTCTTGGATTAAACGCAATCAAGATTTTTGAAATTGGGACTGTTTTTATCGGACAAGAAGAACATCTTCATGTCGCAACTTGTGACAAGGGAACATTTGAAGAGCTTCCCATAAAAGAGTTTATTGAAAAATATAAGATAGAGACTAAACAATCACAACAAAAAGTTGAAGTCTCTGGTAAATTTAAAATGTGGTCTCTTTACCCATACATCACTCGTGATATTGCAGTTTGGTGCAACTCGGCAGAGTATCAAGCAAGGCTTGAGGAAATAGTCAGTGCTTTTGCTTCACAATATTGCGTTCGCGAGCCAGTGTTGTTTGATCGATTTGAAAAAGATGGCAAAACTAGCGTGGCTTATAGATTTGTTTTTCAGTCTTATGAGAAAACACTGACAGAAGCTGAAGTAGAGAAGTGGTTTGGTGAACTCGTAGAGAAAATAAAATCAGAAAAAGTTTTTGAGATAAGATAATTTACTCTGTTTGATTCTATTCTTAAAAACGATATACTCAGCTGTACTATGAAATATATATCAATCGTAATAGTTATTGTATTTATTGGTCTTGTTGTGGGTTTTTGGCTAAAGAAAACTCCTGGAACAAAAAATTCAGAAGTAAAAACTGAAGAAGTATCAGAAAATCAAAGCACTGAGTCTCAAACTGAAAACAAAACAGCAGAGACTCCTAAAAATAACGGAGAAAAAAAGATTATTAAAACAACTATGATACAAGGTATGAAAATTGAAACAACAAAAGCAGGTAACGGTGCTGAGATAAAAAATGGCCAAACTGCTGTAATGAAATACACCGGTAAATTAGAAGATGGAACTGTCTTTGATGCTACAGAAAAACATGGCGGTACACCTTTTGAGTTTACTCTTGGTACTGGAATGGTTATTAAGGGTTGGGACATGGGTGTTCTAGGAATGAAGGTGGGAGAAATGAGAACTTTCACCATTCCTTCAGATCTAGCTTATGGTCCAAATGGGATCCCAGGGGTAATTCCAGGCGGGGCAACTCTTATCTTCGATGTAGAGCTAGTAGCTATTAAGTAATTTCTAAATTAACAAATCCTCATTTTGCCTTAAGTTAAATTTATGGCGAAATGAGGATTTTGTGCTATAAATATAATCTATGAAAGAAAAATTTAAGAATTTTTTCCGTAAGGTTGTTAGTGGTTTTAAATCCTGGTCTCTACGCAGAAAGATATTTGCTGTAGTGGTTTTAGCTATTATTTTGCTAATTGCTCTTAAGGGAGGGGCTAAAAACTCAAGTGTTGTTGAGACTGTAAAAAAACAAACTATTACCCGTACTGTCGTGGCCAGTGGCAAGGTTGTTAGTTCTACAGATCTGTCTTTGGGTTTTGAAGTTGGTGATGTGGTCAGAAATATTTACGTTTCTGTTGGCGATAAGGTTAAAAAGGGATCTATTATCGCTACCTTAAATAGCGGGGAAGAGAGGGCCGCTGTGACTTCAGCTAAAGGTGCTCTTATGTCGGCAGAAGCAAGGTATAAAAAAGTCCTTGAGGGTTCAAGTAATGAAGAAATAGCCCTCGCTCAGGTTAATCTAGATAATGCAAAAAAAGATTTAGAGATAACAAAAAAGACCCAAGATACACTGGTAAAAAATGCTTATCGAAAACTCCTTTCAGATAATCTAGTAGCTAATCCTTCAAACAGTTTATCCACCTCTAATGTTCCGATAATTTCTGGTACATATAGTGGCACAGAAGGTTCTTATATTCTAAGCATTTCTTCCGGTGGAGGAGAGTATCTGACTTACTCTGGGATAGAATCAGGTTCTGTTAAATTCAGTACTACTTCGCCACAACAATTTGGTTCTAAGGGTCTCTCTGTTGTCTTCCCCTCTGGTTCAAATCCAAACCAGCTTGGCTCTTGGGAAGTTTCTATTCCAAACAAATCAGGATCTAACTATGTTTCTAATTTAAATGCTTACAATCAAGCTATTGATAATAGAGATTCTGCCGTTACAAATGCACAATCTTTGGTTGATCAACGCCAAGCCGAGCTTGATTTAAAGCGAGCGACTGCTAGGCAACCAGACGTAGATAGTGCCTTAGCGGATGTTATAACTGCACAGGCTCAAGTAGAGTCTGCTAACGCTAAACTTGAAAAAAAGATTCTTAGAGCTCCTGCAGACGGAACTATTACTAAGATAGATATAAAGATCGGAGAAATAAGTTCTCCTCAAAAGGAAGTTATAGTTTTGCAGGATGTTTCTAATTTATATCTTGAGGCTAATGTAGGAGAGGGTAATATAACTACGATTGCGCTAGGTCAGAGCGTGACTGTTTCTTATGATGCACTCCCAGGACAATCATTCTCTGCGGTAGTTTCTTCTATTGATCCATCAGCAACTGAAAATGGTTCTGTTATTAACTACAAGATAAAAGCTCTAATTTCTGATACTGCCAATATCCGTCCAGGTATGACTGCAAACATGGCTATTATTACCGCAGAGCTACCAGATGTGTTGGTGGTGCCAGGTAGAGTGGTTCAAAAAGATGAAAATGGCGAGTATGTTAACTTCATCATTAAAGAAAAGCATGGTAAGTACAAAACAGAGGTTGTTAGAGTTGTTTCAGGTATTAAGGGAGATGGAGATGTTGTTGAAATAAAATCAGGACTCAAAGAAGGGGATAGGGTGCTCTGGACACCAGAAGTTAAATAACAATTTCATGCCAAGAAAACACGGAATTTTTGCGAGATTAAAAATAGATTTTAAGGTTGGTTTTTTCTTGGCCAAAAGAGAACTTAAGCGTGCCAACAAATGGACAACAGCTCTGATTGTTTTTGTTATGCTCCTTACTTTTCTAAATTTGGTAGTAGTTAGTGGAATCTTGGTAGGTCTGATTCAGGGTTCTCTAGATCAAAATAAAAAATTCAGTTCAGGGGATGTTATTATCTCTTCCTTTTTAAATAAGGATAAGATAGATAATAGTCAGGAAGTGATAAAAATAGTTGAAACCTTACCAGGACTTAGAGCATACAGTGCTAGGTATACTGCTGGTGGTAGTCTTCAAGCTGATTATCGCAATGTCTTACTCAAAGATGAGAAGCCAAATAGTGTTGGCGGACAAGTCTCTGGCATTGATCCAAAAAAAGAAAACGCGGTAACTAATCTTGGAAGTCTTATTGTGGAGGGTTCCTTTTTAGAGCCAACAGATACAGATAGTATTGTTGTTGGTAGTTTTTGGTTTAGAAAATATAACAAAAATGAATTTCCAGGGCTCACTACTTTTAACGAAAATGTAAAAATAGGTTCACGACTTCTTCTGACAATAAACGGTGCTAGTAAGGAATACACTCTAAAGGGAATTGTAAAATCAAAGGTTAATGAGGTTGATGGTGGGATGTTTATTTTAGATAGTGAGTTTAGAAAACTTGCCAATCGTAGTGATTATAATTTAAACCAGATAGCTATTTCTCTTGTTCCAGGAACAAATCCTAAGGTAGCCAAAGAAGCCTTAATAGCTTCTGGTGTAGATAAGGACGGAAGAGTTCAAACTTCAGAAGAAGCCATACCCCAGTTTCTAGACCAGATTAAAACAACCTTTGGTCTTCTGGGTAATGCTATCTCAGCCATTGGTCTTGTGGTTGCGGCTATAACTATTTTTATTGTTATTTTCGTTAATGCGATAACCAGAAGAAGGTATATTGGTATCTTAAAAGGTATAGGTATTGCTCCTAGAGCTATTGTGATTTCATATATTTTGCAATCACTTCTATACGCCCTGATTGGTGCCTTGGTTGGATCTATTTTAGTTTTTGCTTTTCTTAAACCATTTTTTGATGCTAACCCAATTGATTTTCCTTTCTCAGATGGCATTCTGGTTGCTACTGTCTCTGGCACATCCGTAAGGGTCGCCATCCTTTTAATAGCAACTATCGTGGCTGGATACATACCTGCTAGGATAGTTATAAAACAAAACACACTAAGTGCTATTTTAGGAAGATAAAAATATGATCAAAATAAATAACCTATCAAAAATATTTAAGAGTGGGGATAGCGAAATACGTGCTGTTGATAATGTTTCTTTTTCTATACCAGAAGGTCAGTTTGTGGCCATAACGGGTAGATCGGGAAGTGGTAAGAGTACACTTCTTTATCAGCTCGGTCTTCTTGATAGACCAACTTCAGGGGAGATATTTATTGATAATGTTTTGGTTACAGATTTATTTGACAATGATCAAACTCGAATGCGCCTACACGCTCTTGGTTATATTTTCCAAGATTATGCTATTTTGCCATCATTAACAGCGCTTGAAAATGTGATGGTTCCTCTACTTATGCAAGGGCTTGATGAAAAGATGGCTAAGGAAAAGGCAGAAAAGGCTCTAAGACGTATAGGATTGGGAGAGCGCATGCACAACCTTCCTTCTCAGCTCTCTGGTGGTCAGCAACAACGTGTTTCTATAGCACGAGCAATAGGTCATGACCCAAAAATAATTTTTGCCGATGAACCAACAGCTAATCTAGACTCTGAAACATCGAAAAATGTTCTTGATGCTTTTCTTGAGCTGAACAAAGAAGGTCAAACCATTGTGATGGTTACTCATGAACCAGAATATTCCGCCTTAGCTCACAGAATAATTGAGCTTTATGACGGTAAAATAGTTAGCGATATATTGAACAAGTAAAATAAGGCTATTTTAGAATTGTGTATAATATATTAATGCAAACATTTATTGAAAAAAATCAAAAACTTATTATTGGAGTAGCAGTACTTTTGGGGCTTTTCTTGCTCGCTAGTACCCTTAAGGTTTTAAGAGAGAGTCGCTTTATCGGTTCTGGTCTTAGTGCAACTAACACTATTACAGTTTCAGGTAAAGGAGAAATAGAGCGTTCTCCTGATACGGCAAAGGTTAGTTTTTCTGTTCGAGTTGAAAAGAAAGATCTAAAATCAGGTCAAGATGAAGTAAGTAGTAAGGTTGAGTCAATCAAGAAAGATTTGATAGCTCTAGGTATAGAAGATAAATACATAAAGACTGATAGTTATACCTCATATCCTCAGTATGATTATGTAAATTGCTACAATTCTTCTTGTAAGAGCCCGACACTTAGAGGTTATGAAGTTAATCACTCTATAACAATCTCTATCAAAGATCTTACAAAGGTGGAATCTGTTCTTGGAGTACTTGGTAAGGCGGGTGTGACCGACATGAATGGTCCTAGTTTTGGCTTCGAAGATGATAAGGCGATTGTTCGCGAGGCTCGAGACTTGGCTATTGCCGATGCAAAACTTGAAGCAGAAAAATTAGCTAAGTCTTTGGGTGTAAAAATAGTTAGAATGGTTTCTTTCTCAGAAAACAATGGTGGCTATCCAGTTCCTATGTATGCCAAAGATGTAGTTTCTCTTGAGATGGGAGGAAGGGCTCAGTCTTCAAACCCTGTACTTCCTGTAGGGGAGAACAAAGTGGAATCAAACGTAACTATAGTTTACGAAATAAGATAAATCTATAAATTTGACTAAAAAATGCTCTTAAGGTATTATGTAAAAGTAATGCCTTCCGGGGCGTTTTTTAGTAACCGCACTTATCCCATCTTAACGGGAAAATCACATGAAAATCACAAACTTTCTTAAAGATACAAAAGGTGAGATGAAACAGGTCAAATGGCCTTCACGTCGCCATATGATAATTTATACATTGGTCGTTATTATTTTTTCACTAGCACTTGGATATATGCTCGGAGCTTTTGATACTTTGTTCCAAGCAGGGCTTCGAAGTCTTATTTACTAAACATATGTCTAAACAAGAACAAACAGGACAGAGACACTGGTACGCTATTCATACTTATTCAGGATATGAAAGTGCAGTACTTCGCAATCTTAAGCAACGTATTGAAAGTTTGGGGGTTGGAGACAAAATCTTCAATGTGGTTGTTCCAGTAGAAAAGAAAATAAAAATCAAAGGTGGAAAGCGTGTCGAGGTAGAGGAAAAGGTTTATCCAGGTTATGTGCTTGTTGATATGATCGTGGATGACGACTCATGGTTTGTGGTTCGCAACACTCCTCGTGTGACTGGTTTCGTAGGAGCAGGAGTTACCCCCGTACCTCTTACACAAAAGGAAATCGACTATCTACTTGGTCAAATGAGTGATGAGCATATTGCTAAGCACAACATCGATCTTGAGGTTGGCGAAACTATTATGATCAACGACGGTCCGTTCAAGGAACTTGAAGGAACAGTTAGTGAGGTTGATCAAGATCGAGGCAAGGTCAAGGTCATGGTGTCGCTCTTCGGACGAGAAACCCCTGTCGAGCTCGACTTTTTGCAGGTCAAAAAACTCTAATTTACAAATAACGAATCTCTGATAGAATCTCTCTTGTTACGCTATTGCTTCTACTTTAGTAATAACACTTTCA
Source organism: Minisyncoccia bacterium (assembly GCA_039809205.1). Classification (GTDB taxonomy): domain Bacteria; phylum Patescibacteriota; class Minisyncoccia; order Phycocordibacterales; family UBA9973; genus UBA4124. The sequence goes on from JBDHUQ010000011.1 coordinate 7,910, forward strand.
ACATATGGCTAAAAATATAACTAAGAAAATCAAGGTTCAAGCGATGGGAGGAGCAGCAACTCCAGCTCCACCATTAGGACCTGCTCTTGGACAAGCGGGTATAAATATCTCTGACTTCGTTCAGAAGTTTAACGCTGCTACTCAAGACCAAAAAGGCGAAAAGCTCGGAGTAAAAATCACTGTGTACGAAGATCGCTCATATGATTTCGTAGTAACTACTCCTCCTGTGGCTGATCTACTTAAGAAGGCTGCGGGTATAGAAAAAGGTTCGGGTAAACCAAACACTTCACGAGCTGGAAAGATTACTAAAGCTCAACTTCAGCAAATAGCAGAGCGTAAAATGCCTGATCTAAACGCAAACGATGTAGAAGCCGCAATGAAAATCGTTGCTGGTTCTGCTCGAAGTGCAGGTATTGAAATAGTTGGATAAGTAAATCTAGATTTTCTAAATAAAAAATCCTCCGCTAAAGCGGGGGATTTTTAGTTTTAATCTCTTACATACACTTCGACGACAGCATAATCACTATTGCCTCTATCCTTAGGCCCATTAGTCCCAGGCGCCCTTTTTTTGAATGATATGCTCCTACTCAAATTGATTTGATATTCATTATGAGCAATCCCATAGAATAACACCTCGTTATCACCTTTATAGCTATTTTGAATGGTCGTTATGTGAACTTCTTTAACTATTACATTTTGCTGAAACCAACGATACATTTCGCCTCCCCCTATGTTCCAGATGATTTCACCTGACAACTTTTGTGCAATCATTATAGCCATCCAAGGACTACTGGCCGTGATAAAGCCTTTTGCTCTGAATGTAGCAGCTTTTTCTTTTGATCTGGTTACTACAATACAGTGCCTGCCCTTAAGTGGTTTACCCAAGGATTCTGCAGTAATACTTCCCATTATAAGAGGACAGCCGATTGTTTTAGGTATAAAATTTAATCCGTAGTCATCGGTAACGCACCATCCTGGCATCTTTGGTCCATGACCAATAACACCATTTATGTCCGTTGCGACAATTGAGTGTATAGGTTTGTCTGTATTCATAAAGAATGTTTTTTGAGAATACTACACTGATTTTGATATTTGTCCACCAAAATAAAAGCCCTGCAAGATAACAGGGCTTATTTCTTTATACAGCAACAGGAGCTTTGATTGCCGGATGGCTTTGATAATTCACCAAAGAAAAGTCTTCATATTTGAAATCGAAGATATTCTTCACATCGGGATTTATCACCATTGTTGGAAGTCCAAGGGGTTCACGATTGAGTTGTGTTTCTACTTGCTCAAAATGATTATTGTAGATATGTACATCGCCGAACGTGTGTATGAAATCACCGGGAAACATGTTCACAACTTGTGCCACCATCATGGTAAACAAGGCATAAGAGGCAATGTTAAATGGTACCCCCAGGAAAACATCAGCACTACGCTGATATAGTTGGCAACTCAATACGCTACGCGGCGCTCCAGCCTGGTCCAGTGTTTCGTGGGACATTTTCTCTGTATAGGCACCACTTCTCCCTATTTTTGCTGCCCATAGTTTTTGACGTTCTTTTTCTGATACTTCATGGGTTTCAAATTGGAATAAGCAATGGCAAGGCATTAGTGCCATCTTGGAAAGATCTGCCACGTTCCAAGCAGAAATCATAAGTCTTCTACTATCTGGTGTTTTCTTGATTTGTTCAATCAAATCAGTGATCTGATCAAATGTTTGCCCGTTCGAACCCTCCCAGCTTCTCCATTGTTTTCCGTAGACCGGACCGAGGTCGCCGTTTTCATTTGCCCATTCATCCCAAATTTTTACACCGTTTTCTTTTAAATACTTGATGTTGGTGTCTCCCATCAAGAACCATAAAAGCTCATGAATGATACTTTTGAGGTGTAGTTTCTTGGTTGTTAAAAGGGGAAAACCTTTGCTCAGGTCGTGTCTCATTTGGTAGCCAAAAACACTTTTGGTGCCAGTTCCTGTGCGATCGGTTTTTTGAACCCCATTCTCTTTAATGTGTTTCAGTAATGCAAGATACTCTTGTTCCATATTTAGTTTTTTAAGTTACAAAATATTGTTTCTGACATTACATTACTGTAATTTAGGAAGAAGTCAAATAAAAACCACCCGTTAAATAAACAGGTGGTTGTAATTTAATGCATAGGATCTACTTCGCATTCTTCAATAAGAATTCCAGCAAATGCGGCATAATTAGCGATGTCCATAAATATTTCAAGTAAACTCTTTCGAAAATTTTCTACTGGAGTATCATATGACTGTTCGATAGTCATATGAGCTCTCATTAGTTTGACTAAAATCTCGTCAATAATAGTAGAAATATTCATGTGGACCCAGGCCCCATCGTAATCATGGTCTTTTTGCTTGAAAAGTAAAAAACAGTCATCTTGTGCTTTTTTGTACAAAGGCTCTATGTCGTCTTTCCCATTAATGTTGATTTTGCTTAGGGCTGCCAACTTATCGTTTACAAGCCTTTCAACAATTACGAGCGTAAGGATTGAATAATTATATATTGCTTTGAACTCATCGAGGATAGTATCTCCGATCAATTGTTCTTTCTTTTCTTGAATACTTCTTATTCGTAATCCTTTATTCCATATTCTTGTAAGCATCGATTTTGGGCGATAGCATAGCCATGTTTGACCGTACTTTTTATTTTTATCAACGAATTCTTTATTACAGGAAACACTGTACTCTACGTATGCATCAACCCTGCGGTCGCTATGTGCAAGTAGTTCTAAGTTTACTTCCATTTTTATATGTTTTCTTAACTTTACTCATAAATAGATAGTAGTCAAGGAAAGGTGATTTATTCCAATAAAATAGCACTTTTATCGGTAGTGTCTTTTCCTCCCTTTTCCATTCTGGAGATTGCTATATTTTCTATATTCGCATCCAATTCCTTCCCAGTTTTCGGCAGATAAGCGGATAAGCTTCCCTTTCAATGTGAGATAAGGAAAATCTTTTATATCGTGTTTGATCAACAACAAACAGACTTCTTTTGGATCTTTTTCAGGGGACAGAAGATGCATTGTTGGGAGCGACCCTGGCCCGACAGGGAACTGCTTAAAGAGATCAATTGTTTCGGGATATTGATAAGCAAAATCAATTACTACTTCTGTCAGATGAAATTTGAAATTAAATCCAACTATTTTTACGAGCCCCTCTACAGCTTCGTCGACTGAGCGATTTGTACCTGAGAGTAAATACTTCGCACATTTTTTAGCCACAGTTGGGAGATATAGACAGAAAAAGGATTCTCTCTTTGGCCAAGCGGTTTTTTGAATAATACTTATGGGAAAGACGTAGGGCACTCCGTATACAGGCCGTTTGTGAATAATAAGGTTTTTCATGACTTGCTCATTGTGCTTTTTATCAAACGATAATAGTCCAACACTATCAACTGTTTCAGGTCTGGCAATAAAGCGATAAAAAAGAGCATTTAAAAACCATAGATCAGGTTTGCCAGTAAGGTGCAATAGTTTTTGATGCATTAAAATAGTTTGCTTATCAAGCTCTCTGTAAATATTGCAGAAACGATATTCTTGCAGTATTAGATCTTTGGTTAAAACGCTTTCGTTTGTTTGCTTTCTTTCCCAGACCTTCATTCTTTCGATCGCAAAAGCCTCTACTTTTTTGAGTTCTTTTTGACTAACCTTTACGTTGCTTTGTCCCTCAGGTAAATGAGTATGCTTTTGCCAGTGTTTATACAGTGAAGCTAACTGGATCGGGAGTTCCATACTCTTATTTTTGCATACAATCCTGTAAATGCTAGAATCTGCCTATGGAAATGGCTATACAAGAGGGAATTAAGAAGGCTTTGAGGGAATTAGAATTGCCTGAAGTTGCTTTTACCTTGGAACATCCAAAAGATCTCTTTCATGGTGACTATATGACCAATGTGTCCTTGATGGTTGGAAAGCAGACAGGAGAGACTGTGCTTGGTATAGCAGAGAAGGTGGCTAAGCATTTGATTGCTCAGAATATCGAGGGGATAGAAAAAATAGAAGTCGCAGGTCCGGGATTTATCAACTTCACCCTGAAGCGAGAAATATTCATCAATGAGCTCGTAACGGCGCAAGATCCAGAATGGGGAAATACTGAAGTGTACAAAGGCAAGAAGATTTTGGTAGAGCATTCAAGTCCAAATCTCTTTAAGCCTTTTCATATTGGGCACTTGATGAACAACACCGTGGGTGAAGCACTCTATCGACTCGCCAAGTCTTCTGGTGCAAAAGCAACCCCTATTTCATTTCCGTCAGATATTTCTCTTGGTGTTGCAAAAGCAATCTTTATATTACTTGAAAAATATGGAGAAGATTTTACGCCGGAGAATATTGCAGTTCTTGGGGACGCATATGTAGAAGGGACAAAAAGATTTGATGAGGATGAAAGCATCCAGGCTCGCATAAAAGAAATTGCAGACAACCTATATGCAAGCAAAGAATCTCCTGAATGGAAAATATTTCAAAAATGCAAAAAATTCAATATAGAATATTTTGAACAAACTGTTGCAAAGCTTGGTTCAGAGTTTGATTCGTATATATATGAAGGTGAGGCAGGAATAGAAGGCAAGAAGCTGGTTCTGGAAAATACCCCGAAGGTTTTTACCGAAAGCGAAGGTGCGATTGTGTATGTTCCTGAAGAATCAAAAAAGCTTCACACCGCAGTATTTATCAATAGCCAAGGCAATCCAACATACGAAGCAAAAGATCTCGGACTTCTTGATTTGAAATTTACTCGGTATCAACCAGACATTTCTATTATTATTACTGACAATCAGCAGGCTTCGCATTTCCAAGTGGTTGTTGATGCTGCAGGAAAGATTAATCCGGACTGGCAAAAAAATAGTGTGCACAGAAGTCATGGACGCATGAGCTTCAAGGGCCAAAAAATGAGCTCTCGACTCGGCGGTGTACCTCTTGTTGTAGATGTTTTAGGAGCTGTTGCTGAAGAAGTAAAAGAGAAAAATGCTGATCTTTCAGATGGGGCATCAAACCAAATCGCAATTGCTGCGATTAAGTTCTCAATTTTGAGAACCCAAACGGGTAAAGACATAAATTTTGATCCAGATACTTCGCTTTCATTTGAAGGGGACAGTGGGCCATATCTACAATACACTGCAGTACGTGCAGGGTCTCTTCTTGAAAAAGGAAAAAATCTCGGCATTACTCCAAATATTGATACACCTGTTTCTGGAACAGAAACACTTGAACGACTCATTCCGCGATTTATAGAAGTGTGTGGTGAGGCTCAAAAGGCGTGGGCGCCGCACTATGTTGTGACTTATCTCTTAGAGCTTGCTCAAGAGTTTAATAGTTGGTACGGACAAGGAAAAATC
>JBDHUQ010000012.1:0-13072 GCA_039809205.1 Minisyncoccia bacterium
ACGTATCATCAAGGCTATGGAAAATACAGGCCTTCGTTTTAAGTATATCATCAATACTCATGCTCATATAGATCATATAGGGAGAATACCAAAGCTGATTTATGATGGTTTTAGAGGAACTATCTACTCAACTATACCAACCAAGGATATTACTGAGCTTATGCTTGAGGATACAGCTCATATTTTGGGTAAAAGTGAAAATGAGCTCTTAAAGAAAATCTATACTGAAGAAAATATCAAACAAGCTCTCTCTGTGTGGAAGGTTATTGATTATCACCAAGACTTAGTCATTGGTCCTCTTATCTTTAGGTATAGAGATGCTGGACATGTACTCGGTTCTGGTATGCTCGAGCTGATATACAACAACAAGAAAATCATTTTTACTGGTGACCTTGGAAATTCTCCATCTCCCTTGTTGCGTGATACTGAAGTCTTAAAGAACGTTGACTATATGCTAATGGAAAGCGTTTATGGAGATAGGAATCATATGGATCGTAGTGAAAGACGAGAACGACTTGAGTCTGTGATTGAGGATAACTACAAGAGAAAGGGAACTTTGATTGTGCCTACTTTTTCTTTGGAACGCTCCCAAGAACTTTTGTTTGAGATCAATGAATTGGTCGAAAACAAGCGAATCCCACAAATGCCTATATTTTTCGATTCACCTCTTGGTATTCGCCTCACAAAAATTTATCGCCAATACGGACAATACTTCAATGACTTCGCTCGCAAACAACTTGGGGACGGAGATGATATTTTCAATTTCCCAGGACTCAAATCAACTCTTTTAACCGAAGAATCAAAAGAGATCATCAATGAAGTTAATCCAAAAATCGTGATTGCAGGCAGTGGTATGAGTAATGGCGGTAGAATCTTGCACCATGAAGCAAACTATCTACCAGATCCAAATAACACTCTTCTTCTAACTGGTTATCAATCTCAAGGCACCTTAGGTCGTGCGATTCAAGATGGTGCAAAGAATATACGCATCAATGGTCAAGACATTTCTGTTAAGGCTCATGTTGAATTTATAGATGGGTATTCAGGACATAAAGACTCAGATCACCTTATTGAATTCGTGCAAGATACAGCAGATACTTTGAAGTCTGTTTATGTTTGTATGGGTGAACCAAAGAGTTCTATGTTTTTAACTCAAAGGCTAAGAGATTATCTTGGGGTGATGGCATATGCACCAGAACAAGGAGATGTAGTAGAATTAGATTGTAATTAATTTATGGAAAACGAAGATAAACACGGACATTTAAAAATAAAACTCGGAGTTTCTGGTGCAGCCGAGACTGGCCATTGTGGACTTGATGCACTCGACAAGGCGAAAGAGCTCGGAAGAGAAATAGTGAGGCAAGGAGGCATCTTGGTAACTGGTGCTACTACTGGTTTTCCTCTATGGAGTGCTATGGGAGCAAAAGAAGAGCGTGGAATATCTATAGGTCTCTCTCCGGCTAAAGATGCACGAGAGCATGTAGAAGGTTACCGACTGCCACTAGACTATATGGATTTGATTATTTATACCGGTTTTGGTTTCCCTGGGCGTGACCTCCTGTTTACTCGAAGTTGTGAAGCTCTGTTTATAGGTTGTGGTCGTATAGGTACAATTCACGAATTTACTATAGCCTTTGAAGAAGGTAAGCCTATTGGTGTCTTAGAAGGTAGCTGGACAATGGACGAACAGATAAGGGAAATGATCAAAGATAGTAATCGTCCAGCTGATCATGTTATTTTTGATCCAGATCCAAAAAGCTTAGTTTCAAAAATCATCAAGATGGTAGAGGCAGGAAGAGCTGATTTGAATAACAAATAGTCTCGTGTTAGTATAAAAATACAAACGTTTGAGGAGCTATCAACTCCGAGTTTCAGGGAAGAAAGCCTCTTTGGTAAGTAGAACCCTATTAATTGAGTCCATCAAACGATGGAAAAGCTAAGGTGGTACCACGAGCAAAACTCGTCCTTGCAATATGACAAATGTCGTAATGCGTGGACGAGTTTTATTTTTTAAACATGAATACAAATCAACAATCCCAAACAAATAAATCAGAGCGAGCTCTTCAAGAAGAAACGATTTTAACATTTTGGAAAGAGAATAATATTTTCGAAAAAACTCTATCTAAAGAAAGTCCTAAGGGTGACTTTGTTTTCTATGAAGGTCCACCAACAGCAAACGCTAAGCCTGCTCTTCACCATCTTGAAGCTCGGGCATTTAAAGATGTTATTCCAAGGTATAAGACTATGCAGAGCTACCATGTACCTAGGCGTGCTGGTTGGGACACTCATGGACTACCTGTCGAGCTCCAAATAGAAAAGAAGCTTGGGCTCACTTCAAAGAAACAAATTGAAGAATATGGAGTTGCTAAGTTCAATAAGGAGTGTAAAGACAGTGTTTTTACTTACATTAAAGACTGGGAAGACTTTACTGATCGTATAGGGTATTGGGTAGACAAAAAACAAGCTTACTACACTTTTGATAATACCTATATTGAAAAGCTTTGGGGTATTGTTGGAAAGATAAATGATAGAGGTCTTTTGTATAAAGATTATCGCATCGTGCCATGGTGTCCACGTTGTGGAACCGGACTTTCTTCACACGAACTTGCACAAGGTTATATGGATGTTAAAGATCTTTCAGTAACAGCTAAGTTTAAAATTGTTGGAACAGAAAATGGTTATTTTCTTGCTTGGACTACTACTCCTTGGACACTACCAGGGAATGTTGCTTTGGCGGTGGGTAAAGATATTGATTATGTTGAGGCTAAAGTAGGAGAGGAGATTTTAGTTTTGGCTAAAGATAGGTTAAGCCTTATTGAGTCAGAGTATGAAGTTATTGCTGAACATAAAGGTTCTGAAATGATCGGAATGGAATATGAACCTCTTTATCCTTATCTTAAGAATGAACTTCAAGTCAAAGGTTTAGATATATCAAGTGCTTTTAAGGTTTATGAGGCTGATTTTGTAACTACTACAGATGGCACTGGTATTGTTCATACGGCAGTTATGTATGGATCGGATGACTTTGAGCTTGGTACTAAGGTTGGATTACCCAAAATTCATACCGTAGATGAAAGTGGTCACTTTTTCCAAAATATGGAATTTCTCTCGGGTAGATTTGTTAAGGACGAAGAAGTAGCGGTAGATATAATCAAAGACTTGGCCCATAGAGGACTCCTGTTTAAAAAAGAAAAATATGAACACTCATATCCGCATTGTTGGCGTTGTAAGACTCCGCTTATTTATTATGCTCGGGATTCTTGGTATGTACGCATGAGTGAGCTTCGAGATGATTTGCTTAAAGCAAACGATACTATTAACTGGGAACCAGAGCATATCAAAGAAGGGCGTTTTGGAGAGTGGCTTCGAGAGGTTAAGGACTGGGCATTTTCTCGTGAAAGATATTGGGGGACACCACTACCTGTTTGGTCAAATACTTCTGGAGAAAAAATAGTTGTTGATAGTCTTCAAAAATTAAAATCGCTTACCAAATCTTCAGGAAACAGTTACTTTGTGATGCGACATGGACAAACCGATCACAACGTACGCCAAGAATGGAATTGTGATCCAAGCACTCCAGACCCTTTGACTGACTTGGGAATAGAACAAGTAATAAAGAGAGCTAATAGCTTTGATGGAGATTTTGATATGGTTATAACTTCGCCATACTCTAGAACTAAGAAGTCGGCTGAAATCTTTTTGAAAGAAAAAGGCTTGGATCTAAAATTAGATGAAGACTCTCGCATAGGCGAGTGGGCTGTTGGATCAGAATTTAACAATAGACCTTTTTCTGACTACTTTGCTGTTAGAAATAACAGTGAAGATAGATATGGCTTTAAAACAGAAGACGGAGAGAGTTATCTAGACGTTATAAAAAGAGCTGGAGAGTTTCTCTATGATCTGGAAAATAAATATCAAGGTAAAAAAATACTTATAGTTACTCACGGCGCTGTCGCTCGAGCACTTGAGCTACATAGTCACGGTATAAGTTTCAATACTCTCTATACTCGAACTCGCGATTATAAAAATTTTGAAAATGCCGACCTTCGCAAGGTTGATTTTGTGCCACTTCCACATAATGAAAATTATGAGCTTGATTTGCATAAGCCGTATATAGATCAAGTTGATCTTTATAAAGATGGAGAGAAACTGACACGAGCCAAAGAGGTGATTGATGTTTGGTTTGATAGCGGCTCTATGCCTTTTGCTTCAGAAAATAAATATCCAGCTGATTTTATCTCTGAGGCTATCGATCAAACTCGTGGTTGGTTTTATACACTCTTAGCGGTAGGGGTACTGATGGAGAAAGGTTCTCCTTATAAAAATGTTATTTGTCTTGGGCACCTCTTGGATAAAGACGGTAAGAAAATGAGTAAATCTATCGGCAATATCGTTGAGCCATTTGAACAAATGGATAAATTTGGCGTTGATGCAGTTCGCTGGTGGATGTATAGCGTAAACCAACCAGGGGAGAGCAAGAACTATGATGAGAAAAGTGTAGCTGAAATAAATAACAAAGTATTTAACCTCTTTGGCAATGTACTTTCTTTCTATGAACTTTATAGAGACAAAAACGTTGAAACTAATGCTTCAGAAAGTGTGCATATATTAGACAAGTGGATTATAGCTAGACTTAATGAAACCATTAAAACAGCGACAGAGTCCCTAGACTCTTATGAATTGTTCAAGCCAACTCGGGAAATCCAAGATTTTATTGGAGACCTTTCTACATGGTATTTGCGTCGTTCTCGTGATCGATTGCGAGATGGAGATGTAGGTGCAAAGCAGACATTGTATCGAGTACTCAAAACCACCTCACAACTAATGGCTCCTTTTGCACCGTTCTTTGCCGAAAATGTCTGGCAGAAATTAAAGACTGAAGGGGATGAAGAAAGTGTGCATTTGAGCGTGTGGCCAAGCTATAAAAACCTTTCAGATAAAGAAATTTTAACTATTTCTAACATGAAAGCAGTTCGCGATTTGTGTACTATTGGAAATGCAATTCGTAAAAAGGAAAATATACCAGTTCGGCAACCATTGAGCACCTTTACCATTAATTGGAAAGAAATCGAAGATTATTATGATCTCATTAAAGAGGAGTTAAATGTAAAAAATATAACTCTAGGAAATGAAGTGGCATTAGATCTCACAATTAGCTCTGAGCTCAAACTTGAAGGAGATTATCGTGAGCTTGTACGTCTAATACAAGATATGCGTAAAGAAAAAGGTCTTGCTCCACAAGATGTCATTACGCTTACACTTCCAGAAAAATACCAAGAAATAATTGATTCTTTTGGAGATGACCTAAAGAAGACAGTTGGAGCGAAAGAGGTAGTAGTTAAGGGGGAAGAAATATCAATAAATTAACATGCCACTACTTAATAAAATGCTTAAAAGGCCATATGAGATAAAACCTTATGACCTATTATGGCCAACGATGTTCTTGTCTATTAAAAAAGATATTCATAACAGTTTTGGTGATAAGGCATTACAAATAGAACATATGGGTAGTACGTCCATGCCAAGCATGAGCTCAAAAGGAGTTATTGATGTATGTGTTGTGGTTGAAACAATGTTACCGTTCTTGGAAGAAAAAGAACAAATGACTAAGCAAGTGTATTTATGTGAGGATGAATATATTAGACCAAATACCATTTTTATTTATAAAGAAAAAGAGAATTTGGAAAAAGTAATAAATATCCATGTTATAGCCTTAGGAAACCCAGAGATTGATAAGTTTATTCTTGAAAGAGATTATTTTCTTTTACATCCAGAACGTATAAATATGTACAATGAACTTAAGGCTAGATTGTACAAACAGTTCCCTGATGATTATCCTGCATATAGAGCAGGAAAAGCACCTTTTCTTAAGGAAACATTAGCTTGGAATCAAAACCAATAAGATACTATGCACCCAATTCATCACACCGAAGCATTTGTGTTAAAGAGTATAGAGAGCGGGGAAGCGAACAAGCGCGTGTGGCTTTTTACCAAGGAGTATGGATTGATTGTGGCAACAGTGCAGGGGGTCCGAAAATCAGGAGCCAAGCTCCGAAGTCATATATTGGACTATACATATATCAATGCTGATATTGTAAAAGGTAGAGACGTTTGGCGTTTGATTAGCGCTGAAGTTATAACTAATCCTTTTGTGGGAGAATATGACAAGCTTCATGCGCGTTCGTATATAAGAGCTCTTTCCTTGGTCCAAAGATTTTGTATTGAAGAGGGGGCTGAACCAGAGATTTTCAATCACTTACTGGAAACACTAGGAACTATAAATACAAAATCAGTTAATCCAAATGTTTTTGACACGATAGTCCTCTGGAAAATATTGGTTATTTTAGGATACTTAAATCTTGATGAAGACTTAAAAGATGTTTTTTCTCAAAAGTTGATAAATACTCCTATTTTAGAAGAAAATATCAACAAACGACTCATTAAAGATGTTACAGATGCAATAAATAGAACTCATCTTTGATATACTAAGAAAGTAATGGAAGAAGAAAAAGTAGATCACATAGGAGATCTTGAACAGCGTTTATACGCTCGTGATCCTGAAAGTGTTCCACAAAGAAATTATGGTATTTTAAGACCTTTGAAGAGCAAGGTTGATTCGAAGTGGGGGGAGGACAATTTGCCAAAAAGGGAAAAAATACTTGTGAAGTCTTCTTCTGGATACAAGAAGCTTTTTATAGTTTCCTTTATCTTCTTTCTTCTAGCTTTAGGGGCGGCACTTTTTACTATATATAGAGGGACAATGACTCTCTCTAGTAAGAATGTCGAAATGACTATTCTTGGGAACTCTTTTGTTTCGGGGGGAGAATCTTTGCCTATACAGGTTGATATAGCAAACAAAAATGCCGCTGATCTGGTAGATGCCGAGGTGACCGTTTCTTACCCAAAAGGAGCTTCTGATAATGGTGAGGTAGATATACAAAGGAGCAAAGTTTCTCTAGGAACTATTTCTTCAGGCAAGACAAAGACGCAGGCTTTCCAGGTTATTTTATATGGAGAACAGGGTTCAAGTAGAAACATAAAAGCAACCCTTGAGTATAAACTAGCCGGTTCAAATACTGTTTTTGTTAAGGAGACAAACTTTGCTGTCATGATAAATTCTTCACCTGTTGCTCTGACTGTTGATGCACCGTCTTCTATTGTTTCAAATCAACCTTTTACTATAACCATACGAACTGTGTTCACAGGGGACAGCATGCTTGATAATGCTGTTGTTCATATTGATTATCCAAATGGTTATGTTTTTGACCAGGCAACCCCAAACGCCAGTAGTAACAATAATACGTGGTCTCTTGGTGACCTAATCAAGGGTTCAGAAAAAACTATAAATATAAAAGGTAGGCTTATAGGAGAGCAACAAGACGAAAAAGCTTTTCACGTATATGTAGGCTCTCAAACCAGTGATACTGATTATCGTATTGCTGTTTCTTATAACTCTACGCTCCATAGCGTTACCATAGAAGAACCTTTTATTTCAGGTAGTATCGACCTTGGGAACAATAATGCCGATGTTATCGCAGTAGCTTCTGGGTCTTCTGTTTCAGGGTCTATTAAGTTTGTTAACAATGCTCCTATAAAAGTAGCTAACCCTGTTTTTAGGCTAAATATCACAGGAGACTCTGTTGATACTGATTCTATTAGGGCAAATGGTGCTTATTATGATCCTGTAGATAAAACCCTAACTTGGTCAACAAATACAGATAGTTATTTGGGTGTGCTTGAGCCAGGAGCACAAGGGGAGAGAAATTTTAGTTTTGATACTAAATCTGGTAGTAACTATCTCTCTGACATCACACTTTCTTTGTCTGTTTCCGGAACTTTGCCAGATAGAGATTTTGCAGAAGATTCTATTTCTGGCATTGATCAGAAAACTATCAAATTTGCTTCTCGCCTTCAGTTCTCTTCTCAGGCACTTTATTCTATCGGCACTATAAAAAATACTGGTCCTTTTCCTCCTCAAGCTGATCAAGAAACAACTTATACCATAAACTGGACCATGAAGCCTTCAGACAATCCTATAAGTGGTGCCATCTCTTCAGCCACTCTTCCTTTTGGTATAGTCTGGGCTGGGGTCATTTCTCCTCAGAGTGAGACTGTGACTTATAATCCTGATACCAGGGTAGTGTCTTGGTCTATAGGTGGTATGCCAAAAGCTTCTGCTACAAGCACAAATCGAACCGTCTCTTTCCAGATCAAATCTAAACCAGCTAAAAACCAAATAGGTTCAGCCGTAGATCTTCTGGGAGAAACTACGATATCAGCTACAGACACAGTTGCTGGAACAAAAGTAACAACAACTAGGCCGTCTCTCACTTCAGCTCTTAGTACTGACCCAGCCTATTCCGTCGGAAAGGAAAAGGTGTTACCATAGCCCATTATGACTCCATCAATGGAACAAATTATAAATCTTTGTAAGCGGAGGGGGTTTATCTTTCAGAACTCAGAAATATATGGAGGCATGTCTGGACTTTATGATTATGGTCCTTACGGTGTTGAGCTTCTAAATAATATTAAAAAATCCTGGTGGAAAGAAAACATTCAAAATAGAGAAGATTATGTTGGGCTAGATTCAGCTATATTTAAAGATCCAAGAGTTTGGGAAGCTTCGGGGCATGTCGGTGGCTTTTCAGACCCGTTGGCAGAATGTAAAAACTGCAATACACGTATTCGTGTAGATAAAGAATTAGCAAAAATCGGTGTTATTGCTGATGAGAAAATGTCAGAGGTCGAACTTAATAAGCTTTTTAATGAACATCGCAAAGAAATTAAATGTCCTGAATGTGGTAAAATGGACTTTACTGATGTTCGAGCTTTTAACCTGTTGGTCAAATCCAATCTTGGTGATTTTACTAATTCTGGTCAAAACCCTGTGTATTTACCAGGTGAAGCATGTCAGGGAATTTATCTAAACTTTAAAAATGTTGTTGACACTACTCGAGTTAAAATTCCGTTTGGGATTGCTCAAATAGGTAAGGCTTTTAGAAACGAAATTTCTCCTAGAAACTTTTTATTTAGAACTCGAGAATTTGAACAAGCAGACACACAATTTTTTGTCCGTCCAAATGAAAACAAGGAGGCGTATGATCGTATAAAAAAAGAAAGATGGTCTTGGTATTTAAGTCTCGGTATTAATGAGACCAATTTACGCTGGAAACAACATGATAATTTAGTTTTTTATGCAAAAGATGCTTGGGACATTGAATATAATTTCCCTTCATATGGTTTTGATGAAGTTGAGGGTATTCACGATCGAACAGATTATGACCTTACACAACACATGAAGTACTCTGGTACTGACCTTAATTATACTGACCCTTATACCGCTGAAAAATATATTCCTTGGATTCTAGAAACCTCGATGGGTCTTGGGCGAGTTTTTCTAGCCGTTCTTTCTGATGCATATGTAGAAGAGGGAGAAGGAGAGAATGTTCGTACTGTACTTAAGCTGGCCCCACATCTTGCTCCGATTACATGTGCCGTATTTCCACTTTTGAAAAATAAGCCTGAGCTTGTAGAGAAAGCACACGAAGTCTATGTAAATCTTAGAAAGAATTTTAGATGTGAGTTTGATGACAATGGTAATATTGGTAAACGCTATAGACGCCAAGATGAAATTGGTACACCGTTTTGTGTAGTAGTGGACTTTGATACCTTAGGAGAAAATCCAGAGCTTTTAAATACCATTACTGTTAGAGATAGAGATAGTGGAGATCAGGTTCGAATGCCTATTTCTGAGCTTGATTCATATATAAAATCCAAACTTGCCTAAGTGTGGTTTGTCAATGCTTTCCTAAAAATGCTACTATAAAAGCATGGCAGGAAACACCACTATTCGTATCAGTACCGACTCTTTTATCAGGGCTATCCTTATCGGACTTGGTGTTTATGGTCTTTTCCTTTTAAAGGAAATACTGATGCTTATTTTGGTGGCAATAGTTATAGCTTCTTTTGTTGAATCTGGGGTCCGTGCTTTCGCTAGAATCAGAGTCAATCGACTTTTGGCCGTTCCTATTATTTACGCAGTTGTCGTTTCTGTTGTTTTCGGGGTCTTTTATGCTTTTGTGCCTATTGTCTTTAGAGAACTTTCAGGAGTTATAAGCCTCATTTCAAAATACCTACCTTCGTCTTCTATAGATACTCAGTCAATACAAGGAGCAAGTGATTTTGTCACTACTGTTACCAAAAATGGCTCAATGTCAGATCTTTTAGCAAATATCAAAGATATAGCTTCTAGCTTTTCTCAAGGAGCAACTTCTATCATAGGAAACACCTTTGGAGGTTTGGTAAATATGATTTTAGTTTTTGTTATGTCTTTTTATCTTTCTGTTCAAGAGAGAGGCATACAGACCTTCTTGCGTATCATCACTCCTGCTAAACATGAGCGTTATGTTATAGATTTATGGGTTAGAACACAAAGGAAAATAGGCCTTTGGTTCCAAGGACAGTTGGTGCTTGGGATCGTGATGGCAGCGGTTACTTTTGTTGGGCTTAGCCTTTTGGGTGTTCAGTATGCACTTTTGATAGCTATAGTTACAGGTATTGCTGAGCTTATTCCTTTCGGTGTTGTTTTTGCTGCTATACCGGCCGTTTTGTTTGCGGTTATAGACGGAGGAATGCTTCTTGGTTTCAAGGTCCTTATCTTTTATATTGTTGTTCAACAGATTGAAAATTATGTTCTAAATCCGGTTATTGTTAAGAGAGTGGTTGGGATCCCACCACTTATAGTTCTCGTAGCTTTCCTTATAGGTATCACCTTAGCAGGATTCTTCGGAGCAATACTTGCTATTCCAATCGCTGTGTTTGTACTTGAATATCTAGGTGATGTAGAGAAAAATAAATACGTGACTGTTACTGATGCTTAGAACTTATGAAAGATAAGACATTTTATATTACTACTACTCTTCCTTATGTGAATTCAGATCCTCATGTCGGTTTTGCTATGGAAATTATTCGTGCTGATGCTGTCGCACGATATAAAATACTCAATGGCTACGAAGTATTTTTCAATACAGGTACTGATGAGCACGGACAGAAACTGCTGGCTGACGCCACTAAGGCAGGCAAAGATGTTAAGGAATATGTAGACTATTTTGCTGAAAAATTTCGAGGGCTTAAAGATTTACTTAATATCCATAATCAAGTTCATTTTATTCGTACTACTAATTCTGATCATGAAAAAGCCGCACAAGAGCTTTGGAAAATTGTTCAAAAAAACGGTTATATTTATAAAAAAAATTATGAGACTAAATATTGTGTTGGTTGTGAACTCGAAAAGACTGATTCTGAGTTAAATGAACAGGGAAGATGCCCTATACATCCAGATAAGGAAATTGAAATTATAAATGAAGAAAATTACTTTTTTGCTTTTTCTAAAATTGCACCACTTCTCAAAAAACTATACGAAGAAAAGCCTCATTTGGTTATACCAGACTTTCGCTTCAACGAAACAAAAGCTTTTCTTGAAAGGGGATTAGAAGATTTTTCAATCTCAAGACTCAAATCTAAAATGAGCTGGGGAGTACCAGTGCCAGGAGACGAGGAGCATGTTATGTATGTGTGGTTTGATGCACTAACAAATTATATTTCTACACTTGGTTGGCCAGAAGATTCAGAGGGAAATTATAAAAAGTTCTGGACTGAAGGAGAGAAAGTCCAATATTGCGGTAAGGATAACCTACGTCAACAATCTATGATGTGGCAGGGGATGCTTCTAGCTGCAGGATTGCCAACAACAGATCATATAATTATTAATGGTTTTATTAACTCAGGAGGTCAAAAGATGTCCAAATCTCTTGGCAATGTAATAAACCCTTATGACATAATTTCTTTTTTTGGAGAAGTAGCAAAAAATTTATCAAGTGATGTTTTAAGATATTACCTTCTTAGGCACATGAATTCTTTTGAAGATTCAGATATGACAATGGAAAGTATCAAGGAATCTTACCAGGCTCATTTAGCTAATGGTATAGGAAACCTTACTTCTCGAATCATGACTTTATCTGAGACACACTGTGATGGATTTGATGAGTTACCAAATATTGAACATAAAGGAGAAATAGATAAATCAATTGAAGCATTTGATATTCAAAGTGCTATGAACTATATCTGGTCAAACATCCAAAGTGTTGATGAAAAGATCCAGCTTACCAAACCTTTTAGTGTGGTCAAAGAAGATAAGGAAGCAGGTGTAGCGATTATAAAAGATCTCGTTTCTGATCTTTATGGTATTGCTGTTTCTCTGGCTCCATTTATGCCTAGTACAAGCGAGAGGATAATTGAATGCATTAGAGAAAATAAAAAACCAGCCACCCCACTCTTTTTAAGACTTGAATAAATAAAAGCCCTTCATGTTGTAAGGGCTTTTAATATTCCGATTTTTTCCTTTTCTTGTAATACCATAGGGTAATACCTATGAGTACAGATAGAACTGAAAGTCCTATGATGACGTTTTCTGCTTTGAGATTGGTACCCGATGGCTGGTAACTATTTAAGTTTTTAAGTATGCCTACAATACCACCCACCATAAGTATGACGGAAAGAATCTTAGTCTTTTTCATATAGAGTATTTTTTCCAAATATACGCCTCATTTTCAATATGTCAAATGTGCTAATATTCCTATATGAAAATAATAGATACTCATTCGCATTTTAATCTCCACCAATTTGAACATGACTTGCCTAGCTCTATAGAAAGTATGGTAGAGTCAGAGGTCGGAACTATTTGTGTTGGTATAGATTTGCCTACCAGCGACCATGCTATGAGACTTGCTCAAGACCATAAAAGTATCTGGGCTTGTGTTGGTCAGCATCCCACAGAATGGCAAAAAGATTTTGATGAGTTTGAGTTTAAGAAACTCTTACAAGAACCTAAGGTTGTAGCAGTAGGAGAGTGTGGAATTGACCTTTATAGAGAAAAAGATAGAAATGAAATAGATAAACAAAAAGATTTATTTTTAAAACAAATCCGATTGGCTCATGATGCAAATTTACCACTTATGCTACATATCAGGCCAAAAGAGGGAACAATGGATGCTTATGAGGAAGCCTTGGATAT
>JBDHUQ010000013.1:0-12964 GCA_039809205.1 Minisyncoccia bacterium
GGTGTTGAGTTGTCGAAAGGTCAACATCAAAGAATAGCAGTTGCTCGTACCTTTTATCGTGATGCATTAGTTACTATTGTTGACGAGCCTACAGCAGCTATTGATGCTATTGCTGAGGAAAAAATCTTCAATTCTATTGAAGAAGAGATGGTAGGGAAAACTATTGTCCTTATATCCCATCGTTTCTCAACAGTAAAGAATGCAGACAAGATTGTGTTTCTTGAGCATGGAGAAATCCAAGAACAGGGAAGTCATTCAGAATTGATGATGCTTGGTAAAAAATATTCTGAGCTTTATACGATGCAAGCAGATCGATATAAAGATCAAGAAGTTTTAAATTAGTGTTAAAGCCCCGGAATCCGGGGCTTTTTTTATTGGGTATTTTGAAGTAGAATAGGGGAATTATGGAGAGAACATATATTGGGGAATTGGCGACAAAATCAGGCGAAACTGTACTGATAAAAGGCTGGGTAGATGTACGTCGTGATCAGGGTAAAATGGTTTTCTTTGATTTTCGAGACATGACAGGTCTGGTTCAAGGAGTTGTACTCCCAAATCGAGCTGACGTTATAGAAGTAGCCAAATCTTGTCGACCAGAATCAGTTTTACAAGTAGAAGGCATAGTCAACAAGCGTCCTGAGAAAAATATAGTCGCTGACAAAGTAAACGGTGATATTGAACTTGAGGTTACAGCTATAACTATTTTAAATAATGCTGAGCCACTTCCTTTTGAAATAAATACAGATACAAGTGTTGTAAACGAAGAAACTCGACTTAAGTATCGTTATTTAGATCTTAGAAGCCAGAGAATGCAAAAGATTATTCGTATTCGAAGTGAGTTTATCCAGAGATGCCGAGAGTTTTTGTTTTCAAAAAAATTTACAGAAATAGAAACTCCTCTTCTAACAGAATCAACACCAGAGGGGTCAAGAGATTTTGTTGTACCTTCTAGGCTTAACCCTGGTAAGTTCTATGCCCTACCTCAATCTCCTCAACAATATAAGCAAATGTTAATGACTGCAGGTTTTGAAAGATACTTTCAAACAGCTAGAGCAGTTAGAGACGAAGACCTGCGTGCGGATCGGGGATTTGAGCATACTCAAATAGACATAGAAATGTCTTTTGTGGAAATGAATGATGTTATGGATACAGTAGAAGAGATGATAACTAAGACAGTTGAAGCAATGGGATACACCATAAAACAAAAACCGTTTCCTAGAATTTCATATAAAGACGCAATGGAAAAATATGGAGCAGATAAGTTTGATTTAAGAACAGAAGAAGAAAAACAAAAAGGTGTACTAGCTTACGCTTGGGTTGTTAACTTCCCATTTTTTGAAAAAACAGATGATGGAAAATGGACCTTTACTCACAATCCGTTTTCTATGCCTATACCTGAGCATTTAGATTGGTTAATGAAGGGTGAAAATATAGAAGATATTTTAACTACTCAGTATGATTTAGTATGTAATGGATATGAAGCTGGTGGAGGTAGTATCCGTGCTCATAGGCCTGAAATTCTAAGAGCCACTTATAAGGTTATGGGGTATTCTGATGAAGAAATAGAAGAGCGGGTAGGTCATATGCTTGATGCTTTCAAGTACGGAACACCTCCTCATGGAGGCATTGCTTTGGGTGTAGAGAGAAACATTATGAATTTAACAGGCGAAGAATATTTAAGGGAGGTTCAGGCTTTTCCAATGACAGGTAGCGGACAAACAGCTGTTATGAAAGCACCAAAAGAGTTATCAGAAAAACAATTAGAAGAACTAAATATTATTATAAAAAAACCAAAACAATAACAAAAAGCCCCAAATCTGGGGCTTTTTGTTATAATATTATTTAATAATGGAAACTGAAACAGCCCAATTTCATATTAAACAAGAATCCTTCGAGGGGCCGATTGAGGTTTTGCTTGAGCTTATAGAAAAGCGAAAAGTTTTTGTAAATGACATATCGCTTGCTTCCGTTACTGATGATTTTATAGCTTATATACAAGAGAAGGGTATGTTACCAGAGAGTGTCTCATCATTTCTCTCAGTAGCGGCAACGCTCCTTCTTATAAAGGCGCGTTCACTTTTGCCTAACCTTGAGCTCACTACGGAAGAGAGCGAATCCATAAGTGACCTTGAACGACGGGTTGCTCTTTATCAGATAATCTCTGAGGCTTCTAAGTGGCTTTCTGCAAAATATGGCAAAAAAATCGCTTTTGAAGGTGCACCTAGAAACTTTGGCATTGTTTTTGCACCAGATGATTCTATAAAATTAGAAAATCTATCTTCTCTTGTTGTGGGAGCACTAGAGCGAGTTCCTCCGCCAGCTCCCAAGAAACCAGAGGCTCGAGTGTTTAAAACTATATCTATTTCAGAAGTGATCGATACGCTCCACGAAAGAATCCAGAAGGCTTTATCTGTGAACTTCAATGACATTATCATACACGCAGAAGGGGAAGACCAAAAACAAAAAAAGGTCTATGTAATAGTATCTTTTCTTGGTATGCTTGAGCTGGTACGTCGTGGTTTTGTAGAGGCGGAGCAATCTGCGAATTTTGAAAATATCAGCCTACAAAAACAAGATAAATCAACCTCTCTTAGTCACGAGTCTATAGAGTCCTCATATGAATAAACTTGCCACACAAATAGAAAGTTTACTTTTTGCTACAGCTGATCCTCAAAGCATCAAAGCTCTTTCCTCTCGATTGTCCGTGAGCGAAGAAGAAATATCTAGCGCACTTCAGGATTTAGAAACATCGCTTCAGAACCATGCCATGATGCTTGTTCGAGAAGGCCAAGAGGTCACTCTTGCTACTCGTCCAGAACATAGCGCTCTAATTGAAACTATCCGTAAAGAAGAGCTTTCAAAAGAATTGTCAAAGGCAAGTGCTGAAACATTGTCTATTATTTCTTATTATGGAGGTATATCAAAAGCACAAATAGAATTTATTCGAGGGGTAAATGCCTCGTATTCCTTGCGTGCTCTTTCTATGAGAGGTTTGATTGAAGCTAGAGGTTCAGGTAGATCAGTAGGGTATTATCCAACCCTACAAATGCTTGAACATTTTGGGGTAGCCAAAGTTGAGGATTTGCCAGAATTTGAACAAACAAAGCAAAAAATTACAAAATTATTAACAGAGAATATAGAAGCTCAGTAATTATGATATTAAACGTTGTCAAAATTTTTCTACCAACCGCACTAACTTTTGCTATTGGTATTTTACTCACTCCTAGCCTTACTACTTATATGTATAAATACAAGCTTTGGCGCAAGAAAAAAAGAACAGAAAACACTGACCTTGTTAACGACACGCTTTCCAAACTAAATGATGGTGTTGCTGAAACTTCTACCCCTAGAGTTGGCGGGGTTATTATTTGGCTCTCCGTTACTTTAGCTATTTTAATAATGTGGCTTATCTCTAAAATTTTTCCTTCTGATTTATCAAGCAAGCTTGATTTTTTAAGTAGGGGACAAACTCTTATCCCATTGGCTTCTCTTCTTCTAGGTTCATTTATAGGGCTTGTCGATGATGCAGCTCAAATACGTGGGGTAGTTGAGAAATTAAGCCACCGTAAGATGAAAATTCTTACTGTTATGGCTCTAGGGGCAATGATTGGTGCTTGGTTTTATTTTAAGCTAGGTATTAGTAGTATAGCGATTCCTTTTACAGGTACCGAACTTGCTCTTGGTTGGCTTTTTATACCGTTTTTTATACTCGTATTGGTGGCAGTTTTTTCAGGAAGTGTGATAGATGGTATGGATGGATTGGCGGGGGGAGTTTTAGCAATTATTTTTGCAGCTTATTCTGCAATCGCTTTTGGCAAAAATTTGCTCGATATAGCTGCACTGTGTGGGGTTATCTCTGGAGGTATTCTAGCTTTTCTTTGGTTTAATATTCCTCCAGCTAGATTTTATATGGGGGAGACTGGTATCTTGGGACTTCTGGTAGTCTTAACAGTAGTAGCTTTTTTGACTGATACCGTTCTTTTGTTACCGCTTATTGCACTTCCTTTGGCGGCGACTACTGCTTCAAATATATTACAAATAGGTAGTTATAAGTATTTTAACAAGCGTCGAGTTTTTAAAATTGCCCCACTTCATCATCATTTTCATGCACTTGGCTGGTCAAAAGAGAAGGTGGTTATGAGATATTGGGTTGTTTCTGTTATCTGTGCTGTTATGGGAGTTGTTATTGCTCTTATTAGTTAGGCATTTTAGACAATGAATAGCGTCAAAGAATTTATCTTTAAAAAACAAAAATCTTTTGATAAATATTTCTTTTGGATAGCTATCTTGATTACCGGTATCGGTCTTTTGTCTTTTGTTTCTGCATCTTTAGGTATCTTGGCTAGGAGTGAAGATAAGTTTTATGGAGTTTTATTTAATCAAATAGTTTTAGGTTTTGTAGGAGGATGCTTTGCCCTATGGCTTTGTGCTCGAATACCTTATTCTTTTTGGCGCAAAAACTCTTTTTATATATTTTTAGGAGCACTGATTTTAACTATTTCAGTTTTTATTCCAGGATTAGGATTTTCTCACGGAGGGGCCAGACGTTGGGTTTCTATAGGACCATTATCTTTTCAACCGGCTGAATTTCTAAAAATTGCTTTTGTTATTTATTTTTCTGCCTGGCTTTCTTGGACTAGAAAGAAACAGGAAGATATAAAGTTTAGGATTATTCCGTTGTTTGTTTTACTAGCTATAGTGGCAACTGTTCTTTTGCGTCAACCAGATACTAAAAGCCTTATCTTAATAGTGACAGCTGCCTGTGGAATGCTTTTTACTTCGGGTGTTTCTTGGAAAAAGATCTTAGCCATCACACTTTTGGGTGCAGGAGCTATCATCACCTTAGCTTTTGTTCGCCCGTATGTTATGGAGCGTATAAAAACTTTTATAAACCCCGCTAGTGACCCAAGAGGCTCTTCTTATCAGCTTCAACAATCTCTTATTGCTATAGGTTCTGGAGGTGCCTTTGGACGAGGTTTAGGTCAAAGTGTGCAAAAATTCAATTATTTACCTGAGCCTCAGGGAGATTCTATTTTTGCTGTTATTGCTGAAGAGTTTGGTTTTTTGGGTACTACTATTCTTATGACTTTGTATGTTTTCTTTGCTATTCGTGGTTTTAAGATAGCTCTTCGTGCACCTGATACTTTTTCTCGTTATTTGGTAGTTGGTTTAGTGATGCTTCTTACTGCTCAGTCATTTTTAAACATTGCTTCTTTAGTCGGACTCTTTCCTCTTACTGGAGTACCTCTTGTTTTTATTAGTCATGGAGGCACAGCTCTTATGATAGCCTTAGGGGCAGTAGGCATCATTTTAAACGTCTCTAGATACGAAAAAATAGAAAAAAAGGTATAATAAAAGTACATGAAGATACTATTGACAGGAGGAGGAACAGGGGGGCACATATATCCACTTTTTGCCATCGCTGAAGAAATTAATCGTATAGCAGATGAAGAGAAACTGCTTCATTTAAAGCTTTATTTTGCTTCTGATGCACTATATGATGAGGAAGAACTTGAGAGGCAGTTCATAACTTTTGTGCCTATTACAGCTGGCAAAATGAGAGTTAAGCCATCTTTACGTTCTCTGTGGGATATAACTAAAATGGGTTTTGGAGTTATACGTGCACTGTTTACTGTTTTTAGGATTTACCCTGATGTTGTTATTAGTAAGGGTGGGTACGTTAGTTTCCCTGTACTTTTTGCTGCTAGAATTTTTAGGATTCCCGTTATTATTCACGAATCCGATACTGTACCAGGAAGAGTCAACATTTGGTCTGGTAAATTTGCCAAAAAGGTAGCACTTTCTTTTTCTGAAGCTGCTTCGTATTTTGATCCAAACAAAGTTTCTGTGACAGGTCAACCGGTTCGTCGTTCTATTATCTCAGCTACCAGAGAATCAGCCTATCAATTTTTTGAACTTGATCCAAGTCTTCCAACTATAGGTATTTTTGCTGGTAGTCAGGGAGCAAAGGTTATAAATGATGCTATCTTGAGGATTCTCCCTGATTTAATAAAAAAATACCAAATACTGCACCAGACAGGACCAAAGAATTTTGAAGAAATAAAAAGTGATGTAGGTGTGATTCTGGGGGATGATATTCACCGTACTCGATATAAGCCATTTCCTTTTTTAGGAGATGTCCAAACCAAAATGTTTGGAGGAGCTTCTAACGTTATTGTAGGACGCTCTGGTAGTTCTCTTTTTGAAATAGCAGCTTGGGGGAAACCTTCTATTCTTATTCCATATGCTCTCGCTCATGGAGATCACCAAAGGAAAAATGCTTATCATTATGCTAGAAGTGGGGCTTGTACGGTCATAGAAGAGGCAAATCTAACTCCTTCGGTTTTAATGCATGAGATAGATAGTATTGTTGGAAATGCTGAGAGATACCAGGTTATGGCTCATCGGGCTAAGGTTTTTTATAAAACGGATGCCGCTCGTGAAATCGCTATCGAAGCTATTAAGATTGGACTTGAGCACGAAAAGTAAAAAAGTCTCAACGTTTTGGTTATTTAAGTTGAGACTTTTCGCATTTTGGATCTTTCTTTTACCTTCTTTTTTCTTTTAGATGGGGTTATGTAACTAATTATCCAGACTCCAGGAACAATAAATATTTTATATATTCCCGCCGATGTTAACATTTGCTGAAGACTTTGGCCTCTAATATAAAGCCTTAGAATTAGACAAACAGTAACTATGGCCCCGCACATTAGAACAATCTTTGCCTGTTTTTTGAGAGTATTTTTTGTCCATTCATCAAAAGGTCTCTCATGTATAGCCATTTCATTGGCGTGCTCAACAGCAAAAAAACATGCAAAAAGTGTGCCAAAGATGATAATTATTAAGAGAAAAAAAGAAAGTAGGCTTAGTGTTATTTCCATCTGCCTTTTTTCTTTAACTTTATACTTTTTATGTTTTTTGTCAAAACTAGAAAATAAAAGCTTTTTTTGATAGAGTAAGGAAATGGAGAATGCTAAAAAGATAGTAACTCGTTTTGCCCCAAGTCCGACAGGGCATATGCATGCCGGCAGTTACCGAACTGCTTTTTTTGCTTACCTTTTTGCTAAGCGCCACGGAGGTAAGTTCATATTGCGTATTGAAGATACTGACAAAGAGCGTTCTAAATCTGAATATACAGAAGAGATTTTAAGGGTTTTTGAAATAATAGGTATTTCTTATGATGAAAAGTATATTCAATCAGAAAATCTAGATCGTCATCGAGAAATTCTAGAGAAGCTAATTAAGGAAGATAAGGCTTATATATCTCGCGAAGAAGCAAAAGATGGTAGTGGTCTTATTAAGGATATAGTACGCTTTCGTAATCCAAACAAGGTTGTTACCTTCAATGATCTTATCAGAGGACCTATTTCAACTGACACTACCGATCTTGGGGATTTTGTCTTAGCCAAAAATATTAATGAGCCACTATTCCATTTGGCTGTGGTGATAGATGATTACGATGAAGGCATAACTCATGTTATTCGAGCCGAAGAGCATATTGCTAATACTCCTAGGCAAATACTTATACATGAAGCCTTAGGTTTTGAGATACCTCATTATGCTCATTTACCTCTTGTCCTTGCTCCAGATAAAACAAAAATGTCTAAACGCAAGGGTGCTATTCCAGTAGTAGATTATTTAGAAATGGGTTATCTGCCGGAAGCACTACTAAATGCTATTTGTCTTTGTGGTTGGAATCCTGGGACAGAGCAAGAAATATTTTCTAGAGCAGAACTTGAGGAAATATTTGATTTAGATAAGGTACAAAAATCCGGAGCTGTATTTGGTGAAGATAAACTCAATTGGTTTAATAGGGAATATATTAAAAAGTTATCTCAAAAAGAATTTTGGGATAGTGCTCATCATTATCTCTTTGGCAGTCTTGTGGAAGACAAACCGGAGCATCATGAGATTTTGAAAAAACTTGAGCCTCTCATTCGTGAGCGTATGGTTAAATTCTCAGACATGCTGAGTTTCTTTGGTCGAGCAGACGGATCTTCTGTAGGGGAATTTGATTACTTTTTCGTAAGACCAAAAGTAGATGAAAATATACTACCTTGGAAAGATTCAACACTTGAAAAAGCCCACGAGTATTTGAGAGAAATAAAATCTCGACTAGAAAGTGTTGAAACTTGGGATTATGAAAATATAAAAAATGCAGTATGGGATTATGCTGAGAGAGAGGGAAGAGGATCCGTGCTGTGGCCTATGAGAGTCGCTCTTTCAGGAAGAGAAAAGTCACCTGACCCGTTTGAAATTGCGAGCATCTTGGGCAAGGAAGAAACAATAAGCAGACTCTAAAAATAAATTTCCCCCGATAAATATCGGGGGATTTTATGTCTTTGTATGCACGGGCATACAGGTTTAGTAGCTACTTCAAATCGGTTCCATTGGCGGGCGGAAAATCCATCTTTTCGGGAACCACTTTTTTTCTGTGGCAATGATGGACTTTGATAATAATGGCGCAAATATACGGCCAGGAATGAGGGCGATTTCGCCAGGGGAAGTTTCCCAAGCATTAGCCACAACGATCATATAGTCGACCTGGCCTTTGGCCCCAGTGTGTTTTGTGGGGCTACCGGTTTGTTTGAAGGCTACCAAAACTATTGCAAATAAGATAATGATTATCCGCATATGCATTGATTTGGTTGTGAATTAATGAGCTAACTTATTTATATCTTAACATATATCTAATTTTGTGTCAATAGAAGAAAAGCACCTTTTTATTATTGACTTTTATCATATTTGGTGTTATATTTGGAAAGATAACCCATTTAGTTCTAAACAGTTTAAAATAATAGCAATGCTTTTAGAGAGTTTGCCTATATGGTTTTTGCAGCATTTGATGCTCAACAATCCTGAACTTTATTTTTGGATTGCTGATCAAGAATAAACCAAAAATATTTAAAGCCGTTTCTACTTGAAACGGCTTTTTTGTTTGAAAATGTTAGAATTAATAAATGGATATATTCGCACATACACTATGGACAAACGCTGGCGCTCGAGCAGGCAACAAGCTTGCCGAGAAGAAGGGTGGCAAGTTTCATATTAGTCCAGGTTGGACTGCCTTCTGGGGAGTCTTTCCGGATTTCTTTGCATTCACTATTGTCTTTGTAATGAGTTTTTATCAACTCATATTTCGTGGAACTTCTGCTGTAGATCTTCGCCATCATCTGCTCTCTGTTAGTGGTTTTGATATTTCTGCATATCTCTATCAATTTAGTCACTCGCTTGTTATCTGGGCATTCGTTTTTCTTGCGACGTGGTTTTTTGCAAAGCGACCTCGCTATGAGCTTCTTGGCTGGGCGCTTCATATCCTCATTGATATCCCATCTCACGCTATTGGTTTTTATCCAACACCGTTTCTGTTTCCTATTTCAGAATATCGCTTTCCGTACGGCGTTTCGTGGAGCAATTTTTGGTATATGATCATCAACTATAGTGCTCTGGCTTTTGTTTGGGGCAAAATATTAATTAAGAAAATAAGAGGAGATAATGCCAGTCCAAAAAACTAAACCTACTTCATATTGTGAGTATGTCAGCACACTTGCCATAGATAATGTTCACCGCATTTATCACGATACGCAATATGGCTTTCCAATAAAAAGTGATGACGAGCTTTTTGAGAGGCTAGTTCTTGAGATCAATCAAGCTGGGCTTAGTTGGAATACTATTCTCTTGAAACAGAAAAATTTTCAAAAAGCATTTCATAATTTCAAAATTAAAAAAGTCGCTAACTACAAAGCATCAGATATCAAACGTTTGTTATCTGATGCTGGGATAATTCGAAATAGGCTTAAAATAGAAGCAACTATTCATAATGCCAATGTTATTTTGCAACTTAAAAAAGAACACGGATCATTTAAGAAATGGTTGGATAAACACAAGGCAAATACCAAAGAAGAATGGGTCAAACTTTTCAAAAAGACTTTCAGATTTACTGGTGGGGAAATAGTCAAAGAATTCCTCCAGAGCATTGGCTATCTACCTGGAGCACATGTAAAGACTTGTAAGATTTATAAAAGATTGAAATAAAAACCACCTTTAATGGTGGTTTTTATTTATCCGATTATGCCTGCTAAATGCAGCAGGACGAGGAGTACGCCGATGGAGATGAAGAAAAGTCCAAGTCCGACAGGTGAGCCCCATGAGAACCATGAACCCCAACTGCGCCAATTCTTAGCCCAGATTTCGTCATGATGCTTGTCACCGTGATGTTCCATATGAGTAACTATATTAGAGCTAATAATGATCTATCTTGGGTTTGTCTGTGAGGATTCTCTACGGATTTGTTCCACCAAGCGGGGACACTCTGCCTCTTAGCAGACCGAGAATCTGTGTATCACTTCTTTATTTTACCACAACTATTACTAAGCCAATTGTTCAGTGTTTTTTATTAGGATATATATTTGAGTTATACTTATATTATGAACAACTACACAAACTACAGTGAACTTGCAAAACCTTCGTGGGCGCCGCCGAGTTGGCTGTTTGGGCCGGTGTGGAGTGTGCTGTATATATTGATTACTATTTCATTTGGAGGAGTAGTGAAAATGTTTCTTGAGAAGAAAATACCTTTTGTTGTTTTGCTTCCGTTTTTGTTAAACATCATCTTTAATGCGGTCTTTACCTGGATTCAGTTTGGACTCAAAAATTTGCCGTTGGCTAGTCTTGATATCTTGCTCGTTCTTGGCACCTTGGTTTGGGCGATGATTGCTATCTTTCCATATGCTAAATGGATAACGTATATGCAGATCCCATACGTACTATGGGTGACTTTTGCAACCGTGCTTCAACTCGCTGTTACTCACTTAAATATTAAATAATAAATGAAGAAAATATTTATCGCATTTTTGTTGATTGTTGGAACGTATTTATTGTATCGTTCTGTGTATAAACCAAAAGCAACTATTTCAGTTGTTGCTGTACCGCTTGCAGAAAGTCGCCCGTATTGTTTTGTATATAAGCAGGCAGCAACAGATGATGCTCCGTATGCAGTTGAGGAACATATGAGTCTCACACGAGTGCGAGGTGATATTACAGGTACAAAAGAGGGAACACAGATGGGGCCTGATATGAGTAATGGGTATACCGGCACACTTGCAGGAAGTGCAAAAGAAGAGGGCTCATTTGAGCTTGTCTATTCATACACTATTGAAGGATCAAAAAATAAAGAACTTGAAATCTATAACATACAAGGAGAAAGCATTGTAAAAAAGCGTTACCCTTTGTCTGAAGGAAAATATAATGGAATAAATATGCTGATTCCTGACCAGACGAAAACCTCCAATTCAATTGTCTATACACCTGAAGAATGTAAATAATATCTTGGTATACTGTACGTATGAATCCGTTTAAGATATTACACATCAGAAAAATGATAAAAGAGGGAAGAGAGAATCCAAGCAGGCTTGCGGGTGAGCAGACAGCAGAAATGATGTGGGGGATAGTTTTAGTGCCTATCATCATTTGTGTTTTATTGCTTATACTATTTTTTATAATGGGCTATACGCATTTATTTGGTTTTAGTTCTGGGTTTTTTAGGTTTCTCTTTTGGTTCTTTTTAATACCTGGAATTTTTGTCTTTGGAGCCATCCGTAAAATGATAGGTCTAGCCTCTAGAACAACAACCACTCAGGCTAAAAAAGTTGTTGATGCAGTTGCAACTGAAGTCAAAAAATAGTTTGTAAATATACCCTATCTGGTACGGTTTTATATATAGATGCAAGTCGGCATCTATTATACTAACCAATATTGTTTTTATGCTTATTACTATCGCTATTATTTTACTCGTTCTTTGGTTTCTAGGAGTTGTTGGGGTTTATACTGTTGGCTGGGTGATACATCTGCTTTTGGTGGCTGCTATAGTTATGTTCTTGGTAAGAATTATTCAAGGAAGAAATCCTATAAAATAATCCATGCCTAGATACAGCAAAAAGGCCACTAAGAAAATCTCAAAAGTCATGCATGAATATGGGAAAGGTAAACTCAAGAGTGGCCGAAGTGGCAAAAAGGTTGCTAGCCGTAAGCAGGCTATTGCTATAGGTATTTCAGAGGCTCGTAAAGAAGGAGATAAGGTTCCTAAAATGTCTTCTAAAAAAAGGTCAAAATAAAAATGCCTTCATGATATGCTTAAAGGGTGAACACTTTTACTAAAAGTGAAATAAGTCTATTGAAGAAACTAAATACCCCTGCCAAGATTCAGGACTTTTTGAATTCTATTCCTATTAATTTCGAGTACGATGGTAGAGATAGGGTCAAAAGCCCACTCGGAGTTTTAAGAGAAAATAGTGCTCATTGCATAGAAGGAGCAATACTCGGAGCTTATATTTTATCTTTGCATGGTCATCGACCATTGTTGATGCATCTCCAAACCCTTAGCAGTGATTTTGAGCATGTGATAGCACCATTTAAGATTGGTGGATTTTGGGGTGCTTTGTCTAAAACCAATCATGCGGTTCTTCGTTATCGAGATCCTGTTTATAAGAATCTGAGAGAGCTAGTCATGTCTTATTTTCATGAATATACAGATGATAGAGGGGTAAAGACTCTTAGGGCGTATTCTGATTTATTAGATCTTTCAGATTTTGAGGATGGGTGGGAGATTGAGACTGAGGATTTATGGGGAATTGATGAAGAGCTTGGAAAAATAAAACATCATAATATAGTTCCAAAAGGGCTAAGATTAAGAGCGGCCGATAAATTAGAAATAAAAGCAGGAGAGATAATAGAGTGGGAACGTAAAGGGTTTAAACTAAAGGGGTAGTGCCAAAAATATCAAAGTGTGTTATAATAGTAGAGTACACCGTATTAATTTAAGTACTAATAAAAAATATGCCAGAAATCAAAGCCCTATGTATGAAGTGTCGTGATGCTAACAACAAGCCAACGATGCAGGTTATGAAAGATATCGTTGTTGAAGAAAAAAACAACCGATACTCAGCAAAAGGAAAATGTTCAAACT
>JBDHUQ010000014.1:0-12854 GCA_039809205.1 Minisyncoccia bacterium
CTAATCTAGCATTGTTTTGTTGTTCTCTTTGCCGATTTATTTCTGCCGTTGTTTGAGGTCGAGCATTTCCTACTCCTGCTTGTGTTGTAAGGTAGTTTGTTCTAAATGCCGTCTCATCGAATGGTGTTCCAGCATTATTTGCTGCTTGTTGTGCGGTATTTCTTGCTGTTTGGTAAGCATTCTCCCATGCGGTATTTCTTGCGTCTTGGGCCGCCGCTTGTCTTCCGGTCACAAGCATTCTATCTGCTCTAGCATTTTGAGAAGCAACCTCTCGGTTAATTGCCCCTTGGAATCCTCCTGCAGTATCAGATTGGTTTGTTCCTAATAATCCACCAATGCGTGTATTTGTGGCTCCAACTTCTCTTAATCTGTTGTTTATGAAACGGACATTACGAGCATCATAATTTGATCTTGAAAGATAGCTCCCTGAGCGTATTACCCTATCAGCTAAGGCTCCACGTATTCCTCCTCTAGATGAGGCATTTTGAAGACTTTGTGATGAAGCAAGTCTTGTTCCCAGTCTCCCAATAATATTTCTTCCCGCTACGGCTGTACCTCCAGTGGCTATACCAAGAGCCCCACCAACAACTACTCCAGCGGCCTTACCCATAAACTCTTGGGCCATATTTCCATACTTGCCCGCCAAACTTTTTGCTATGCTTGCTCCTTGAGTAACAAGTCCGTAGATAATAAGCATTGGGATTAATACCATCATAACGGAACCAAAGAAGGTCTGGCCATTTTGATCAAGTGCAAGTTTGTTAAAGAATTCTACGTTTAGAAAAGCATTAATAATATATAGAAAGAAAATAAATATAGGAGCCAAGAGTGCATACTGCGTTAGGTCTTTCCACCAAGAGCTGTAGTTTAGTGCTGTTATCTTGCCTACCAAAGGAACGTTACCTCTAGAAAGAAATGCAAAAGGAGAAAAAATCATGGCTACATAAAGACCAATAACTCTCCCTACAAATATAAAAGCTGTTTTCCAGAACATCATTGCCACAGAGAAACTAATGGCAATAGCAACCAATGTAACTAAGGCAAAATAACTGGCATATTCTTTAGAATATCTTTTGAATTTTCCATTTGAAGCAGTAAAATCTGATTGACCGTTAAAGGTTGCACCATCATTTTCTTTGTTATTAGATTTACCCTGTTCTACATCTTCACTTTGTAAAACAGATTTTTTAAATATTTGTTGAGGGTTGAAGGATGAAACTATGGCTTCGGATATAGGTTTGTACCCGGTCGCACTGTTGTCAGAATTTTGTTCTTCTCCGTCTATTTTAACTACCATCTGGTTGTAAAAAATTCTAGCGGTAATATTAGAAAAATCTATTACCACTCTTGTAGCAAATAGACTAAAGTTTATAATCAAGGCATTAATAATAAGGGTCGGAACCACTTTTTTGTAAGAGACATTGGAAGTATTAAATACGGCCATTAGCCCACTCCAGACCATGATTATTATGAAAAATATATTGGAGATGTCTCTTACCAATTGCCACCCAGTTTGTATAAATGGGTGTCTATAAGACTCATCACTTAAAGAATATCCCACAAAGAAGTCAAAAAGCTTACCCATTAACTGAGCAAAAAAAGCAACTGGCCTGAATATCCCACCATATAGAATTTGTGCAATACATCCCATAACACTACCATCACCAAAAGGGGTAATGGAGCACAAAGGTAATACACTACCTAGATACTCAGAACTAACTATTCCGCTATCTATTGTTTGTTGGGAACTAGTTTCTGCCTCTGTTTTGTTTGCTGGAAGTGTAAAAGGAATAGTTCTACCTATTTTGTAGAAGGCTGTTCCGTCACATTTTGTTTTTCCATACGGAATGCCGTCTGAGTGCGGGCCGTTTATGTCTGTATAATTTCCATCTTTAGTAAAATATTCTACACGATCACCATCTCTAGGGGCTCGACGTCCATCGACTCTTGAATCAGCATCACTTAAGCCACCACAATACCAAAAGTCTGCATTCATTGGTGTTCCAAAACGAAGCCCTGAACCACTGCTTATTGAGGCTTTTGCCAAAACAACTTGTTGTTTTATAACTTCTGATCCGCTTGGGCCCTTTCTATAAAAGGCAATAGCACTTTGAACTTCTCCATCTGCTGTATCAACGCTTACAGTTCTTATGTCACCTGGGCTAGTAAATTCTATATCGTTTTTTTGATAAGGAAGGTCTATCAGGATATATTTTGTTAAGCCAGTTATAGGATCTATATAAGAGAGCCTAATAAGAAATGTTAACAAGGTGTTATCTGCAACTCGATGGTAAAAATATTTAGATTCAGTTCTTTCCTTGTTTATGTCAGCCCAAAGACCAATTTGCATGATTATGGTTTTTATACCAGTATCTGTAATGCCAGCACTATCTGTCTTTCCGTATAAAATACCACTAGAGAGTCCAACTTTTATATCTTCATCCGAAGGGTTGGGATTACACTTCCCATTTAAGTCTGTTTTTTCAAATAGACATATAAATTGATCAAAATTTATAGTGGTTGATGGAGTAGCCTGAGCACTTGTTGTTGTTGGTGCTAGTAAGTAGATTAAAAACAATAACGGCAATAAAAATTTTGCTCTTCTTAGGAATACTCTAAAAAATCTATTAGTTGTTGGAGACAAAGAGGCTCTCACTGTGCCTATATTATAACACTATAATAGTTTTCTTCTACCAAAGATTTATACGAAGTGCGTGTTCAATGCTACGTTCTGGGAAAATAAGATCAGGGTCAGAGAAAATCCCCTTCCAGTTAATACCTTGGTGAACAAATGCTTGATTATCTTTTGTTAAATCATGCCAGAAAGGTGTTGGAACACGGTAGTTTATAGCACCATTGTTACCCGGGATAACTGATCCGTAAGGCTGGCTAGCTACGACAGGAGTAGCCTGAGCCTGAGTGTAAACAGGACTGTTATTGCAATAATTATTAAGCTCCGTTAATTTATCTGATTTTGATTTAAATAAGTCATAGTTAGAGATTTCAGTATCTAAATCAGAGTCTGTATTTAGGTTTTGTGCCAAATTAAAGAATCTAGTTTTTAGGACATTTAATCTTGCTATTTCATCTTGAGTAAATTCTATATTTAGGTCAGCATCGCTACATTCTGGTGGAGTATTTACTTGTGGAGGCGAAATTACCACTGGACCCCCTCCTGTATTTCCTCCACTACTAGAACTAGAAGATCCACTGCCTGTCTGACCTGTTCCTTCTTGAGGGGATCCTGTGCCGAGTGGGTTAAAACCGCCATTTGTAAAAATACTAGTACGTGTTCCATTTGAAGTATTTGTGTTCTCGTTATTTATTTCTCCAGAGTTTGATGATTCATCTGTAAAACTTGAAGACCCTTCTTCTGTTGGTGGGTTTTCAACTTGAGATCTTTTTGGGTTAGTTAGTCCTAAGAAAGCTCTAAATGTTGGCGGAACTTCATTGTTTTTGATTGCTTTTTTGCGTGCGACAACCCAGGCACCTATTATAAAGAGAATTATTACTACAAGTATTGAGATTATTATTTTAGTTCTTCGACTCATAATATTTATTATAGATTACGATAGAAATAATCGTTAGATTCTAAATAAGTATCTATCATAGGGTTCGGAGAATCAGATTCTTGTCGTGGCGACCCGACAATAGGAGATTCATCGATAACATAGGCACGGTTTATACAAGATAGATTAACAGGGGTTCCAGCGTTAGCTTGGCTTGCTATATATCTAGCTTTTGCCACCCTAACTATTTCATTAGCCTCTTGTCTTATTTCTTCTAGTTCAGCAATCTGGTCTACTTTTTCAGAAATAATCTGATCATACTGAGGATCGAGGTCAGCAATAGCATTTCTATAGCCTAGTATGTTAGAGGTCTCTTTGAGAGATTCT
The DNA here is from genome assembly GCA_039809205.1 of Minisyncoccia bacterium. Taxonomy (GTDB): domain Bacteria; phylum Patescibacteriota; class Minisyncoccia; order Phycocordibacterales; family UBA9973; genus UBA4124. Next base: position 3,897 of record JBDHUQ010000014.1, read on the forward strand.
TTTATTGCCCCAGTTGCATATGAAGTATTTGGATCAACTGCTGTAAATAACGCTGTTATTTTTTCTGGTGTGAAGTTTTCTTGATATTTTTTGGTGATGCTGTTATAGCCTCCATTAATCCAGCCTCGTATCCAGTCACCGTCTGTGTTTTTCACACCTCTTCCGTAATCTTTGGTGTAGTAAAGGTATGACCAAGGACTTATATCAACAGAAGAATCTGTAACCTTATCATAAAGACTTGGTGTTCCTGCCAGGGCGTACTGTATTTCTTTATCTTCTGTTCCAAATAGTCCTCCTATGAGTGGAATAGTGCTTAAGATGTTGTTTAGTGTAGAGCGTCCTTTGGTAGGAGTATCTAAAGAAGAAATAAAAGATTGGTAGTTTTCATTAAGACCATTTGCCCAAGTAGGGTTTGGCCCTGGAATACAATAGTCCAGAGAGCCTAGTGTTGGCAGAATTCTTTCTAGGGCAACCTGTGAATCTCTAGCTTTGTTTAAAAAGTCATATTGTACCTGTATAACAGCTCTAAGTTGTTGAGGTCTTGATATGTCAAAATCTTGAGTGTTAAAACCATTTTCAGAGGATTGATAGCCTATATCAATACTTCCAATATTTCCAGAGGTTATCAGACTTGCGTTATAGCTAGCCCCAATGTTTTTAGTGGTTTCTTTATGAAGGCCATCTAAGCCTCGTTGAATAAGCTTGTTGAGCATATTGTCAAAAAATGACCCCAATACTTCATTTAGTTCGTCAGCCGCCTCAAGCTGCCTGGTGGTTGAGTTCGTAATTGTTTGGGCTTGAGAGGCTATAACAGCTCCAGGGGTTGTTGTTTCATATTTAAGACAAATAGGACTTCCATCAGGATTTTGGCCATTAAAATTATCGTCAGGGTCTATAGGGGCATATTCAACACACTTTCTAGCAGATAGAAAACCATTACCTTGAAGAAGTTGTTGTTTAGTGTTCTCTTGTTCTTCGGCTATGTTTTTTCCTAGTTGTTGTGATGTAGTTAAAATACCAGCGATAGGATTTTCTCCAAGCTGAGTCATACGATACCAGGCATCCCAGCCACCATTAGAGAAATCTCTAGTAAAAGCATCGTATTTTTCTTGTGCTGGCGTTGTTTCACCGTTATCAGCTGGAGCTCTTCCTGTTAGCATTTCTATAATTTTGTTTGTCACACTAACACCGACGGCATCGCCGTTGCCCTTGTTTATATTTTCAGCTATACCAATATATTTTCTTATTTCTTGGTCTTTAATATTTCCAAGCAATGACCCCATGTTTTTAACATAAAAAGGATTTCCGTCCATTCCAGTGTTGATCCAAGTTAGGGTTTTGTTGGTTACTTGAGCTAAGGCTTGTTTGGCAAGGGTGTAAGCAATAGCATCTAAACAACTTTCTTTCTTTTTTATATCATCGAGTTTTTTGTCTGTGGTTTTACTGATAACAGGGACACTTTGATCTCCTTTTGGGATTGAGAAATTAAATTTATTAGGTACAGATAATCCAGAAGATTTTTTATTAAAAAGACTACTTATCCCATTTACAACCCTTCCTCCGACATCAAGACAACCAAGAACAGAACTACCTACTCCGCTAAAGCTTATACCCCCAATGTTTTTCCCTGTAGTGCGAATATCAACACCAGGTCTAAAACGCTGAAGAGTTTGGTTGGTAGTTTGAGCGCTTGCATAAAGCGGAGAGAAAAAAATCGCTACTATTAGTATTAGAGTATTAAGTTTCCTCATGCTACTCATTTATTATACCGTATTGTAATAAATAGTCGTGCATATTTATAAGAGCCTGGTCCATAGACAGTGCATAGTTCTTATATATAGATATACCAGCTAAAGCATTTATCCCATTGTTTTCAAGTTCTGAGATATATTCAAAACTCTCTCCCATCCCATAGAGCCCATTAACTATAGATAGGTGATAACCTGCAACACCAATAGGAGTTTTAATATCTTTAAGTTTCTTGCTTAAGGCTTTGTATTCTATAGCTTTTTTAGAAAGCTCGTTTAGTCTACTAAAGTCTTCATTTTCGAGTGCCGATATTATAAGAGAAATTTCTTCTACATCATCATCGTAGGTTGCGACAACATTACTAACATTGGCAAAATATGCTTTTAAAGAAGCACTTGTTGTCTTTACTGACACAATATCGTTTATAGAATATTTATTTTTTGGTTCTTTAAGATCGATGGTTTTGCCTAGGTCTGCTCCTATAGAGGCAAAACTATTAGAGGTTATACTTCCGGATTGTCCTACTGCTGTAGTTAATCCATATATTTGTCTTGCTAAAATATCAGTTTCGTTTAGACTCTCTGACGAAGTACCATTTTCTCCTTCTAGGGATTTGCGTTTTTGTTCAATAATTACCTTATTGGAAACACCATTCGTTGTCGCTACAGTAGGATCAAGACCCCAAAGTTTTTCCTGCCAATCAGGTATACCGTTGCCATTACTGTCTTTTGTTACTACATCTCCCACGGTTGTATTTATAGTGATATCAGATTTATTTTTGCTTATTTTAGAAAATAGTTTTCTGAACCAAGTAGTTTGGACAGTAAGAATAATAACTATCAATAGAGTAGCTAATCCTCCTCTTATAAGAAATCGTTTGCTGGGTTTAAGAGAATTGTTATTATCGAGAGGTTCCATAATTATCTGTTTTTACTACTGGAAATGGTATGGGTGCTCCAAAAGCATCAGTTTGACAGGTAGAGACATCTGGAACTAAGTACTGTCTTCCCAAAATCCAATCGCCAACCTTTGGTTGCTTCAAAGATTCGCCATTAATAGAAGAAATACGTAATGTGTAAAGAGGTATAGCCTTATATAGACCAGTGCCAATATTACCTGCTCTGCTCAAGGCGCTTTGTTTACCTGTTGCTCCAATTGTTGCCTGTCCAAGCCCAGCAAGATTGCTTGATAGTAGAACTGGTGCGGTGCCTTGACCTGCAGCTCCAGGGCATTCAACCGTTGGAATTTCCAAAGAAATAACCTTCCCACCAAAGGGAGTGGTCCATTGTGATAGTTTTGATACTGCCCATACTTGTTCTAGTGGGAAAAGCAAAAAAGAAAGAGAGAATAAAATAAAAGTAGGAAGACCTATATATGCATGATGTTTCATTGATTGTATTGTAACAAATTATTCATATATATGTATCACAAGTTTCTTCCAATCTTCCCTTGAAAGGTTTTCAGGGCGGGATTTTTCAGGAATATCTGATTTCTGTAGTAAAGATAAAGCTTTTGTGCGATCTTCAAGAAGTTCAGTCAGCGAACCCACGAGCTGTTTGCGCTTTCTGCTGAAGCAAAACTTTAGTAGTTCAAAGAATTTTTTCTCGTCTACGCCACCAAAAAAGTCTCGAGAAATGCGTTCTATAGAAATAATAGCTGAGTCCACCTTTGGTGGCGGAAAAAACGCTCCGGCTGGAACCTTGGAAATAATCTTTGGTGTTCCGTATGCTGATACCGCAATAGAGAGAATGCTTTGTTTTCCTCCGAGGTTTCCTGAGAGCTGATCACGAGCAATAATTCGATCGGCCACTTCTTTTTGAATGAGGAGAACCATTTGAGTTGGTGCATATGCTGTACTAATGAACTGCTCTATGATTGCGCCAGTTATATAATATGGGATGTTCGCAATAAGCTTATATGGCTTTTTGTACTCTTTCAAAATACTTGGATCGAAAAGTAGCACATCTTTTTGTAAAATAATCAGTCTCTCCTCTTCTAATTCTTTTTTAAATTTATCTTGCAGAAGCGGAATGAGTTCCGTATCTTTTTCGATAGCTATCACTTTTCCAGCGAGCTCTAACAGCTTTTCAGTTAGCACGCCCTTCCCTGGTCCGATTTCTAAAACTAGATCGTCCTTATGAATATTCCCTGCTGTCACAATATCAAACAGCGCCTTTTGGGAGGTGAGAAAATGCTGTCCGAGATGCTTTTTGGCTTTCATTTCTCCACTATATCTATTTATAGATACACTGTAAATCCAGCTTCGCCTTGGCGGGATTCGCGAGTAATAAGTTCGTCAGGGATATCAGAAAGAAATTCTGATGGCAGGCGGATATCTCGCGCTCCATATATAGTGCGCATGCTACTATAGGTTAGATAGAGTTTTTCTCTGGCTCGAGTGACTGCTACATACATAAGCCTTCTTTCCTCTTCGGCATCAGCTCCGGTAAGCCTCTCACCTCGCTCATGGGGGAAAAGTCCGTGCTCAAGCCCAGTAACAAAGACAGTGTTAAACTCAAGTCCTTTAGCGGCATGGATAGTCATGAGCTTTACTCCAGGAAGCTTTTGTTCTTTGGTGCCCATGGTGTCTTGATCAGACATAAGAGTTGCTTCCTCTATAAGTTTTTCTATACCATCTAAACTATCGTAGTGATCATAACGTAGCCCTAGCGTTACAAGTTCTTCTAAATTTTCAAGACGCTCTTCCCCATCAGGTTCATCTTTAAGTGAAGTATCCATTTTTGTTTCTGTAATTACAAATTTTAAGACCTCACTAACGGTATGGGTTTCTATAAAATCTCGAATACGTAAAAGTAAATCATAAAAATTATTTACAGAAACAAGGGTTTTTGGAGGTAGCATATCTTTTTCTCCAGCGAATATTTTGGCGACAGTTACCTTTCCTATCCCTCGAGCTGGCGTGTTTATAATGCGCTTGATGTCTCCAAGAGAATTTGGATTTAGGGAAGCTCTTAAATAGCAAAGAACATCCTTTATCTCTTTGCGTTCAAAAAATCTTACACCTAAAACTTGGTATGGGATGTTATAAGACAAAAATGCTTCCTCTAAAATACGAGATTGAAAATTTGCCCTAAAGAGCACTGCTATATCGCTAGGATCTACGCCACTATCTATTTTCTCAACACATCTTTCAACTACAAACCTGGCCTCGTCTGTTTCGTCATAGGCTCCATAGAGTGAAATAGGCTCCCCTTTGTGCTTATTTGTGAAGAGATTTTTTGGGGTTCTGTGAATATTTTGTTTAATAACCTCGTTTGCTGCTGAAATGACTGTTTTTGTAGATCGATAATTTTCTTCAAGTAAAACAACTGTTGCCTCAGGATAGTCTTTTTCAAATTCCAGAATATTTTTAATGTTCGCTCCACGCCAAGAATAAATACTTTGATCTGAATCTCCCACTACACAAATATTTTTATTTTCCCCGGCCAATGCTTTTGCGATACGATACTGCACTTCATTTGTATCTTGATATTCATCTATATGGATATATCGCCAAGTGTCATGGCACCAAGAACTAACTTCTTTATTTTTTTCTAAAAGTTCCACGCTTTGCAATATAAGATCATCAAAGTCGAGCGAGTGATCTGCCTCTTTTCTTTTTCTATATGCTTCCCATACTCTACCAGCTAGACGATAGTTTGGGTTGCTTTCACTCATTAATTCTTCTGGTGTTTGCAGAGCATTTGCACACCTACTTATGATGCTTTTTATGGCTCTAGGATCACTAGTTTTAGGATCTAGACCCATTGCTTGGAGACATTCTTTTATCATAGTCAGAGTGTCAGAGTCGTCTAATATAGTAAAACGCTTTATCTTACCCTCGTATGCACCAAACTTTCTAAGGAGAAAGACCCCAAGGCTATGAAAAGTGCTAATAAATGGCTCTGTGCCAATACTGTTGTCTCCACCTATTTCTTTCAAAAGATTTATAGCCCGCTCTCGCATTTCTTTTGCGGCTTTGTTTGTAAAAGTTACTGCTAGTACTTGGCTCGCCGGTACTCCCAAAGAGACAATATGGGCAATTCTATGAACTAAAGTTTTTGTTTTACCTGCTCCAGCTCCGGCTACAATTAAGAGGGGTCCTTCAGTGGTTAGTACTGCCTTTTTTTGTGCATCATTTAAACCTTTGAGAATCATTGTGACAATAGTGTACCTTAAAAATAGATAGGTGTAAGGACATAAAAATGAAATATTAATATAACATTAAGTTTTGACTTGTAAATAGACTTATAGTGTACTGAAAAAGAGCCTCAAACGTCTGGTATCATATTTTCTTGTACCCCTATGTTTTCTCTTAAAACAAAAAATGCGGTTCGAAAGTACCCATTTCTCATAATTTTCTCTGTGGTAGGCATCATTTGCCTAGCTATATCTCTACATACTGTAATTGCCCAGTCTTATGAACCTCTTGTTAAGGACGAGAGTGTTATTTTAGGTGCCACACCTCTAGAAAATACAGACCAGGGTTCTGATGCTAAGACAGAAGACATCTTAGGTAGTGATGATAGACCTATTATAACAACTTACACAGTTTCTCCTGGAGACACTCTGTCAGGAATCGCAAATAAATTTGATATTTCTGTAAATACTATTCGCTGGGCTAATGATCTTTCTGAAAAAAGTTCTATTCGTGTGGGGCAAAAACTAACTATCTTGCCAGTAACCGGAATCCAGTACACAGTTAAAAAAGGTGACACGATATCTGGTATTGCTACAAAGTTTGATGTTTCTCAGTCTGCTATTTTGGAATATAACGATTTAGATAGTGAAAACAAAATTGTTCCAGGATTAGAAATGATTATTCCTGACGGCGAACCTATACCTGCACCAAAACCAGTTGTAAAAAAGGTAACCACTTCAAAGATAAACCAAAGTTCTACATCAGTAAGTGAAACTGTAATCAAACCAGTTGAATCTGAAAAAGTTTCTGAAACAATAAAAAGTAATGATTATTATATTGTTCCGGTTTTGGGAAGTAGATTATCTCAAGGTCTACATGATAAAACTGCTGTTGATATGTCAACTCCTGTAGGAACAACTGTTAGAGCTTCTGCCTCTGGTGTTATTGCTACAGTTAAAGATGGAAATAACTGGAACGGTGGTTATGGATATTATCTAATTATTAAACATGATAATGGTACCGAAACTCTTTATGCCCACCTTTCTCGCATTGATGTAGAAGTTGGTCAAAGCGTATCTCAAGGTGAAGCTATAGCCCTCTCTGGTAACACAGGACGAAGTACTGGTCCCCATGTTCATTTTGAAGTTCGAGGTGCTACAAATCCTTTTGCTTCTGATAAGGTTGGAACTAGATACTAAATTTAAAATAAAAATGCCTCAGATGTTTGAGGCATTTTGATTTAGATGCTAATTAAAGATTGATATAAACAATGACGAAGAGGTTGTTGTAACCACATCTTCTCGTCATCTCCGTTTGTGAGTAGTCCATATACAGAGTCTTTTTCCTTGTTCCATTTTGGAAAATCTTCGCTTAGGATATCACTAAAATTTCTTGAACGATCTTCGGTTTTTTTATCTGAAGATTTTTTGAAGACAGGCACACTTGACGCTTTGGCTGTTACAATGCTTCCATTTTGAGAAACAATTCCAACTATTGCAGTAAGGTGCCATAGACCATTTTTATAGTAGTAACCTTTTTGAATACTTGAAGAAAAGTCATATTTTTCTTCATTAAGTAGGTGTAACCTGCCGAGCCTTTTTGATATCACTTCATGGAAGTCATCTTCATTTAGTGGTGTTTTAAGGCTAATACCTTTGTTAAGAATCATTTCTATAGGAGCTGGATTGAACTTGCCCATAAAAACCCCTTTTATTGCATCTTGTTTTATTCCTGTGCAATCAGTAATAACTTTCATATTCATATTAAATTTTTCTTTGATACTACGGATTTTGGGTAGAAAGTCAAACGAGAAAATTAGTCGAACTTTGGGCGATATTGGAGCGCTTCAAGAATATGCTTTTCTTCAATTGTGTTTGAGTGTTCGAGGTCGGCAATAGTGCGAGCAACTTTGATGGTGCGCAAATAGACGCGTGGAGAGAGTTGAATTTTTTGTGCAAATTTTTGAAGTGTTTGTTTGGCGGTTTCTGAGAGCTTGCTGCCTTGTTGTACTTCGTTGCTTGATAGCTCTTTGTTGAGTTTGTTGTTTCTTTTGTATTGTACAGAACGAATGTCTGAAATAAGTTTTCTCAATCCCTCGCTTTCATTTTCAGACCTTCCTTTGTGGAGGGTGTCATACTCTACATGTGCAACGGGAACCCAAATATCAACACGGTCAACAATTGGTCCGGACAATTTTTTATTATATCGTGCGAGTTCTACTCCACTGCATGTACAGGGTTTGATGCCACTTCCTCGATAACCACATGGGCAAGGATTCATAGCTCCAAGCAAAATAAAATCAGCAGGAAATCTAACAGAACCTTTAGCTCGTGCTACGGTAATAGATCCTTCTTCAAGTGGTTCACGAAGTGCTTCTAGGACTCTTCGGTCAAACTCTGGAAATTCGTCCATATACAAGACTCCTCTATGTGCAAGTGTGATGTCACCCGGACGAATTTGTCCTTGGCCTCCACCAATAATAGCAACATGAGAAGCGCTGTGATGTGGTGAGCGAAGTGGCACTGGATTATTCATGGCATCTTCTACCAATCCAATACTTGAATAAATAGTAGCAACTTCGAGAAAATGATTGTTCTTTGGCATTGGCAAAATACCATGAAACGCTTTTGCGAGCATTGTTTTTCCTGTACCGGGAGGACCATAGAGTACAATGTTGTGTCCGCCTGCAGCAGCAATGGTGAGTGCCCGCTTTGCTGCCATCTGCCCGCGAACATCTCCGAAGTCGAGCGATGCAGCACTTTCTTTGTGTTCAAATGGAACGAAAGAGCTTGTTTCGAGAGGAGTGCCTCCGTTTATGTGTAACACTAATTCGGAGAGCGTTGGTACCAGGAAAAAAGTAAGACCTTCTATAAGGGTTGCCTCAACCTCATTCCCCTTAGGTATAAAAATCTCCGTGTAACCATTTTCTTTGGCCCAAGTGGCAATAGAGAGTAATCCACGAATCGGCTGAACTTCGCCATTTAAAGAAAGTTCACCTAAGAATAATTTTCCTTCTGTCTCACCCTTTATTAATCCTGTTGAAGATAAATAACCAAGGGCAATAGCTA
>JBDHUQ010000015.1:0-12509 GCA_039809205.1 Minisyncoccia bacterium
GTGTTTTTCGTTCAAACAACTTTATCTATGCTCAGCTTATTGATGATACTACTGCTACAACTTTGGCATCAGCTAATGATATGCAAAAAGGTAAGAAGACTATGACTAAAATGGAAGGAGCAATTTCAACAGGAAAGGAGATAGCTAAGCTCGCTGAAGCTAAAGGTATCAAGGAGGTGGTCTTTGATCGAAATGGCTTTAAGTATGCTGGTCGCATCAAAGCTTTAGCAGACGGAGCAAGAGAGGCTGGACTTAAATTTTAATACCAAATTTTATGACTGAAAAACCAACTACAACTTCATCAAACTCACAAGGACGAACACAAGGTGCTCGCCCTGCAAGACCATCAAATAAGACTTTCGCAGATCGCGTTAAGGATGTTGATCAAAAAATTATCGATATTCGTCGAGTTACTCGTGTGGTAGCTGGAGGACGTCGTATGAGCTTTGCTGTTTCTATGATAATAGGGGATAAAACCGGTGTTGTTGGTATTGGTACTGGAAAGGCTGGAGACACAGCTCTTGCTATCGCCAAGGCTCTCAAGGAGGCTAAAAAGCATGCTATCAAAATCAAGAAGACTCAAAGTGGTTCTATACCTAAAGATGTTCGTGCTAAGTACACTTCTTCTGAAGTTATGCTTTTCCCAAACAAAGGTAAGGGTCTTGTAGCAGGAGCTGCAGCACGTGATATATTGGTTATAGCTGGTATTCGAGATGTTTCAAGTAAGGTTCTCTCTGGAAGTAAAAACAAGCTCAATACTGCTCGTGCTGTTATAAAAGCACTAAGCACTATATCTACTAAGCACACTTTTAATACCCCTAAAGTAGACGTTTCTCCAGAGCTTGTAGCAGAAGTAGTATCACAACCAAAAGAGTAATATCATGTTAAATAATTTAAAGCGAACAACTGAAAATAAAAAAGCTAAACTCGTAGGTCGAGGCGGTACTCGAGGTAAGACATCTGGGCGAGGTACAAAGGGACAGAAAGCTCGTGCAGGTCACAAGATCCGTCCTCATATTCGAGATATTATCAAAAAATATCCCAAGCTCCGTGGCCGAGGTAAAAACATCAACAAGGCCTTTGCTGTAAGACCTGCTGTGGTTAACCTAGACCTCCTAGAAAAGAGATTTAATGCTGGTGAATCAGTTACCCCAGCTACTCTTCTTGCAAAAAAACTTATAACTCGCAACAATGGAGTTATACCAGCAGTTAAGATTCTAGCTACCGGTACTCTTACAAAATCACTTGAGATATTTGATTGCCAAGCTTCAGATTCTGCTAAAACTAAAATAGAAAAAGCAGGGGGTAAGGTAAACGGATAACTTCTTTCACATGAATTCATTTTTCAACAAATTAAAAACACTCTTCACTGATAAAACACTTCGTAACAGAGTGCTCTTTGTTGTTTTTGCACTCTTCGTTTTCCGTCTTTTGGCAGCCATTCCAGTGCCTGGAGTAGATAGTGCTCGAATCAGTCAATTTCTAAGTGGTAACCAATTTTTTGGTGTTTTTAACGCTCTCTCAGGTGGAGGATTATCAAACTTTTCTATAGTGATGCTTGGTATCGGCCCTTATATAACCGCATCTATCATCATGCAACTTCTCTCAATGATGAGTTCACGTGTTAAAGAGTTGATGCAAGAATCAGGAGAGGCAGGACGTCGAAAATTTAACCAATATACTAGACTTCTAACTGTTCCTTTAGCTGCTCTTCAAGCTTTTAGCTTTATCAAATATCTCCAGTCTCAAGGCGCAGTTGATGCTCTTTCTCTACATGCTCTTATAGTAAACATCATTATTATTGTCGGTGGAAGCATGCTTCTCTTATGGATTGGTGAACTTATCAATGAGTTTGGTATTGGTAATGGTACATCCCTTATCATTATGGCAGGTATCCTTTCTGTTATGCCAAGCAAGATTGCTCAGTTCTTCTTTACCTTTACTCCAGCGCAAATAACTTCAACTATAATTTATCTAGTAATAGGAATTTTAGTTATAGCTGGCGTAGTTTATATATATGAAGCAGAAAGACCAGTACCTGTAACATATGCACGAGCTGTGAGGGGTATTAGATCTATGGGTGGAAATAATACTTACCTTCCTTTGAGATTGGCTCAGGCTGGGGTTATGCCTATTATCTTTGCTTCTTCCTTACTTCTTTTCCCGCAATTCCTCTCTGGTGTTTTTGCTAACTCTTCTCGACATATCCTTCAAGTTATAGCTCATGGCTTACAGAGCTTCTTACAAACTACCTGGCTCTATGCCGGAGTTTATTTCTTGCTTGTTGTGTTCTTTACTTATTTTTATACAGCTGTAACTTTTGATCCAAAACAAATCTCAGAAAACCTTCAAAAAAATGGCGCCTTCATTCCAGGTATTCGTCCAGGAGAAGCAACTATGAACTATCTAGCTAAGATAGTGACTCGCATAACTCTTGTTGGATCTCTATTTTTAGGTCTTGTAGCGGTACTTCCTCTGGTAGTTAGATCTACTACTGGTATAACAGCTTTTGCTCTTGGAGGAACATCCCTTCTTATTGTTGTTTCTGTAGTTATCGACCTCATCCGCAAAGTTGACGCACAAATTTCACTTCAAGAATAAGTGTTATACTAAATACATATGAAACAAGGTGTTTATCTCTTTATTGGGCAATCAGGCTCAGGCAAGGGAACCCAAGTCGACCTTCTTAAAGAGAAGATTAAATCCTTAGATCCCAAAGCTAAAGTCTTTGATTTGGAGACTGGTAATATCTTTAGACAACTTATCTCAGGAGATACTTTTACAGGGAAGCTAACTCGCGAAATGATAGAAAAAGGGAAACTTCCGCCATGTTTTCTAGGGATACATGCTTGGAGTCACTCTATTATTGAAAACTATTCGGGTGACCAGCATGTCTTTATTGATGGAACTCCTAGGATAGCAGATGAAGTTCCGGCTCTTTGTTCAGCCTTTGAATTTTTTGATTGGCATCCTCACGTGATAAATATAGAGGTTAGTGATGAGTGGAGCTATGAGAGGCTCAAAGCTCGTGGCAGAGCCGATGATAAGAGTGAACAGGATGTTTGGGGTAGGATACAGTGGTATCACGAGAGTGTAGTGCCTGCTATTGATTTACTTCGTCAATCTGAGAGGGTAACATTTCACAGTGTTTCAGGAGAGCAAACTATAGAGGCGGTTCATAAAGATATTTGTCACGAACTAGGGTTAGAATAAAGATGAACATAATTATTAAAACTGAAAGCGAAATAGATCGACTAAGAAAGGGAGGTAAGATCCTAGCTGAAATAATGCGCCAAGTCTCAAAGAAAGTAGCCCCAGGAGTAACGACTGGAGAATTAAATGAGTATGCTTATGAACTCATTACTAAAGCAGGTCACAAGCCAGCTTTTTTGGGCTATCAGCCTCACGGCCAAGATTATCCTTACCCAGCTTCTCTTATTACTTCTGTAAATGCTGAAGTGGTACATGGTATTCCTGGAAATAGAATTCTTAAAGAAGGAGATATTATTGCTCTTGATCTGGGTTTAAATTATGAAGGAGTTTTTTTAGATCATGCTATTACAGTGCCTGTGGGTGGCATTACCACCCCAAAAGATAAAGAGCTCATGGCTGTTACAGAACAAGCCTTATACGAGGGCATAAACGCTATTAGGCCAGGTGCAACTGTAGGAGACATAGGTTATGCTATCGAAAGCTATGTAAAACCTTTTAAGCTTGGTATTGTGCGTGTTCTTTCAGGACACGGTGTAGGGCGAGAAATTCATGAGGACCCTTATATACCAAACTATGGCCGACCAGGTAAGGGGGCGAAACTTGAGCCGGGTATGGTAATAGCTATAGAGCCAATGCTTACTCGTGGAGGTGAAGAAGTGGTCACTATGCGAGATGGTTATACTATAAAAACCTCAGATGGGTCTAGATCTGCTCACTTTGAACACACTGTGCTTATTACCGAAACCGGCGAACCTGAAATATTAACTAAATAATATGGAGCTGAAGGCTGTTATAGAAATTCCAAAAGGAAATGACCAGAGATAGCATCTTAATTATGCTGGTACTAAAATTGAAAACTTTGGGCCGATAAAAGATTTGATTCCTGTAAATGAGGGTAAAATGCCCGTAGCATATGGATATCTTGAAGGTATTTTCAATCTGGAAGAAAAAGAAGAAAATAGTCATATAGATTTTTTAGATGTACTTGTTTTTTCAAGCAAAGAATTTCTTGTAGGCGAAGAAGCTTCTGTAGAAGTACTTGGAATTCTTACCAGAGAAGATGGTGACCATAAAATAGTAGCTTTTGATAAAACATATCCTGTGAGATCTTGGGAAGATATTTCAGAAGAGGATAGAAAGTTGATACTAGATTATTTCGGCTATAAATCACCTATTAAATCGATAGGCAACAAAGAAGAAGCTGAAGCTTATATTAAAAAATCAGCCAAATAAAAAATCTTCTCAAAAGAGAAGATTTTTTATTATGAGTTAGCTTTATCAAAAATTTTCTTGAAGGTTTCTGGGTTTGATGCCGCAATGTCTGAGAGAATTTTTCTATCAATTTGGATATTAGCTTTCTTCATCTTATCAATAAACTTTGAGTATGAGAGGCCGAGTGGACGAACCGCGGCATTGATCCGAACTTGCCAAAGTGCACGCTTGTCGGTCTTCTTGTCACGTCGGTGAGCAAAAGCATAGGTACCAGCGTGTGCAATAGCTTCTATAGCTTGTTTGGTCTTAGTTGATCGGCCGAAACGATAACCTTTCGTCATTGAAAGAATACCTTTTCGCTTCTTTAGTGCATTTTGTCCGCCTTTTACTCGTGTCATGGTTTTATTCTTAAATAATTAATTATATTAATTGTGAGGGATAAACTGAGAAATCTGCTTTGGATTCATAGGGAAGTCCACAGGTTTTCGTCCTTGAAGCTGGCTAGTTCGTGTTTGCTTGGCGTTGTAGTGGTTGAAGCCAGGCTTTCTAGCTAGGATTTTGCCTGTTTTAGTGATTTTTAGTCTTTTTGTGTAAGATTTGTTAGTTTTCATAGTTTTTGGCTATTTTTGCGCACTTTTGTCTCTTTCGATAACGATAGCAAGGCCTTTAGGCGATTGCTTATGTGGTTCAGCTATCTTATAGTGTTCGGTGATAAAATGCAAGACCCGGTCAAGTCTTTCCCTTAGAAAAGCTTGGTCCATGCCTTTTGAGCGTCCTCTTAGGAAAAGCTCTACTTTTATACGATGCCCCTCCTTGAGCCATTTTGAAGCTGTCTTGGCTTTGAGCTCTAGGTCATGGTCACCAGTACCTATTTTGATCTGTAGAGACTTAGTTTCGGTAGTTTTGGCACCAAGCTTGGCTTTTTGAGCCTTTTTCTTCTGTTCATACTGATATTTACCAAAATCCATCAGTTTAGCTATTGGTGGCTTTGAGAGAGCATTTATCTCTATTAGGTCTACCCCTTGGTTTTTGGCCATTTCAAGAGCTTCTGTCAAAGACAAAATGCCAATGTTATCTCCATCAGCACTCAAGACTCTTAGTTCGGTCGCACGTATTTGACTGTTAATTCTTTCTCGCAAGGGGTATAGTAGTTAAATATATTTTATGTCTTCAAATAATACCGAAAAATCAGATAATAGTCAATCTAAAAATGATTTATTTCTTGTAAATAAACAAGAAGGAGAGACGCTAGCTTCATTACTAGAGAGGGTTCGTGCAGAACGAAGTCTGCCAAAAGAAATTCCTCTGACCTATGCCGGTAGACTTGACCCAATGGCAGAAGGGCTTGTATTAGTCTTAACAGGAGAAATGTGTAAGAAGAAAGATGAATATTTGGGTCTTGATAAGACTTATGAGTTTGAGGTTCTTTTTGGCGTTTCAACAGATACTTTTGATGTGCTCGGCCTTTTGGAAGAAGTAAAGGAATATTTGCCAAGTGATGCTGAGATAAGAGAAAAAATACAGAAAATAAAACAAGTTACAGTTTTTAATTATCCGCTTTTTTCTTCAAAAACAGTAGCTGGCAAACCTCTTTTTACCTATGCCAAAGAAGGCATTCTTCCAGATGAGCTTCCAACTATGAAAGGTGAGATAAAAAATTTGGAGCTAAAAGTCATTAGAGAGGGGACTTTTGAAGGTTTGATAAAAAATAAGATTGAAATAATAAAAAAAGTAGAAGGCGATTTTAGGCAGGAAGAAATAATAACAGGATGGCAAAATTTTCTACAAAAAAATAAAGATAAAAAATGTATTATCGCTAAATTTGAAGCTAATGTTTCCTCGGGGGTATATATAAGGACACTAGCTACTATGCTAGGAGGATTGGCTTATAGTATAAAAAGGATAAAAATAGAAAGTTTTTAAATCAAAAAAATAAACCCCTTAATAGTTTGTGTAACTATTAAGGGGTTCTAAGTTAACCTCCTACGGCTGAATTATCGAGGGGGACAAAGTCGGGTTGCGGTCGGGGCATTTCAGCTATTTTGCCCAATTTGAGTAACCTGACGAAGGGGGCTTCAGTAGATTGCGTGCCTACTTGTCTTAACAGAGCCTTATGCTCTTCACTGAGCACAGATTCGTTGATAAAAATTACATCCGTACCTTTGATTTGGTAGTATCCAAAAGGTTTTTTTTCACCCTGGAAATCTCTACAGAATTCCCTTATACCAGCCTGTAAGCTGTAAGGATCTTTTTCTCCATAGTGATTCTGCTTTGCCAGTTCAATAATAGTGTTAAGTGCATTCCTGGTAGGAATACCAGAAGCCTTTTCGACTTCGGAAGGAGGAGTTCTTTTTCTCATCTTGGTCTTGGGTTTAGAAGTTTTTGAAATAAATTTTTATTTATTATTACATAATATAAAATTTAGTCAAACTGTTATATCTTGTGGAGATGGGGGGAGTTGAACCCCCGTGTAGGCATGCAAGATATATAACTCTACATACATAGTGCTATTTGTATTTTAAATACTACATATAAAACAGCACAAAAGCGTAGTATTTGAGCTTCTTCTATTTCGACGAGCTACTGAAGCAGATAGCTCATATCTAAGCCAAATGATTTGTTGCCACACGCACTTTATTTGGCATCAAGTGATGTGACACTAGGTTGACCTTTAGGCGAACGCTAGAGCGAAGTTTCCAAAAGGAGACTTCACCTTAGAAAGACTGTTGCCAGTTATCTGTTTGAGCGATGTTGACGAGGATACGCTCATACTCGGTATGCATATATATCTAAAGACAAGCCTATCGAGACCTGTCATCCCCATTATTTTTTGAAAGTATTTTAAAATTCACCCCTTCTGCTTTCGCGATCAAGATCTCTTTTTTTAATACTTTCTCTTTTATCAAAGATTTTTTTACCTTTAGCCACAGCTAGCTGAGCTTTGATGTAGCGACCCTTAATGTACAGCGATATTGGTATGACAGTCAAGCCTTTGGTTTGGAGTGATTTAAGTAAAGAAAGCATTTCTTTTTTGTGAACCAAGAGCTTTCTGGTGCGATAAGGATCAAATTCTGTGGGGGCATTTTTTTCTTGCCAAGCGGGTATATGTGCTCCAAGGAGAACTAATTCGCCTCCTACAACTGCCACATAGGCACCTGAGAGGGAGCCATGGTGAGCTTTTAGACTCTTTACTTCAGTGCCAAGAAGCTCAATACCAGCTTCGATAGTATCGAGGAATTCATAGTCAAAAGATGCTTTTTTGTTCTCTATTAAGCTCATAATGACAATGTTACCACGCTTTGTTATAGTGGAAACATGGAAAATAACCCACTTCTTTTTTATAAGAATGATACAAACGAATCTTTTATCAGATTTGATCTAATAAAAGATGAACATTTTGAACCTGCGTTTGAAGTCGCCCTAATAATAGCGAAAGAGAATTTAAAAAAAATAATAGAAAACCCTGACACACCAACATTTCAAAATACTATTGAAGCACTCGAATATGTTTCTGAAGATTTAGGCAGGGTTAATTCTATTTTTGAGAACTTAAAGGAGTCTAACACCAACAAAATCCTTGATGATCTTGCTCAAAAGATGGCACCTTTGCTTGCCGATTTTGCAAACGATGTTTCTTTTAATGAAGAATTATTTAAAAGAGTTAAGTATGTATATGATAGTAATCTTGACTTAGAAAAGGAAGAGAAGAGGCTTTTAGAAAAGACGTACGAAAGTTTTGTTATAAATGGCGCGCTTCTTTCAAAGGATGATAAGGAATTGATGAGAAGCTATGACAAGGAGTTAGCTTTATTAAAGCAGAAATTTTCTGAAAATCTTTTAGGGGTCACAAATGCTTACGAGCTCCATATTGTTAATGAAGAGGATCTTTCTGGGCTACCTGAGAGAGTTATAGAAATGGCCAAAAAAGAGGCTGAAGATAAAAATAAAGAGGGCTGGATTTTTACTCTTAAATATCCAAGCATGGGTCCATTTCTTAAGTATGCTGACAATGCTGAGCTACGGAAGCAGATCTCTTTGGCTAGTAGCTCTAAGGGGATGAACGAACCTTTTGATAATAAAGAAATTGTGTTGCAAATAGCTAGACTCAGGAAGAAAATGGCCAATCTTTTAGGTCACCCAAGTCATGCGCACTTTGTTTTAGGAAATAGAATGGCAAAAACACCTGAAAATGTTCAGAAATTTTTTGAAGATCTTTATGAGTTTTCTAGACCTTTAGCAGAGAAGGACTTTGAAGAGCTTAGAGCCTATAAAGAAAAGTTAACTGGTGAAAAAGAACTGCACCCTTGGGATGTTTCTTACTATTCAGAAAAGATGAAAAAAGAATATTTTGATTTTGATGAAGAGGTATTACGACCTTATTTAGAAATAAATTCTGTTATAAATGGGCTCTTTAAGCATGCAGAATTATTATATGATTTGAATTTTACAGAGCGATTTGATGTTCCAGTTTATGATAAAGAAATAAGAGTCTTTGAGGTTAGAAGTAAGGAAAACAAATACCTAGGATTGCTATATTTAGATTTGTTTCCCAGAGAATCAAAAAGAAATGGTGCCTGGGCGGATATGATTAAGGGTCAGTATAAAAAAGATGGAGTTGATATAAGACCAAATATATTTATTGTTTCTAGTCTTACTAAGCCAACACCCACAAAACCTGCCTTGCTAACCTCAGATGAAGTTCTGACAATTTTTCATGAATTTGGGCATGCGTTGCATGTATTACTTTCAGATTGTAAGTATGCTTCTCTTTCTGCTTACAATACACTTTGGGACTTTGTTGAATTACCATCACAGTTGATGCAATCTTGGCTTTTAAAAGAGGAAAGTTTTAATATTTTTGCAAGGCACTATCAAACAAATGAACCTTTGCCGTTAGGTTTATTAAATGCCTCTTTAAAATCAGATAAGTTTATGATTGCTTGGGATATGCTCGCACAGCTCAGTATGGCAGTCGTTGATATGGCTTGGCATAATGAAAACGCGGATAGGATAGAAAATATAGAAGAGTTTGAGAAAAAGATTCGAACCCCTTATAGGTTGTTCAGCTCTTTTTTGGAAGGAACCAGTATCTCAACATCTTTTAGCCACATTTTTAGTGGAGGCTACAGTGCGGGATATTATAGTTATCATTGGGCAGAAGTTTTAGCCGCTGATGCTTTCGAGTATTTTAAAGAAGAAGGTTTATTTTCAAAAGAAATAGCTGGCAAATTTAGAGAAAATATCTTATCTAAAGGAAATACTGAAGATCCACTTGAACTATATAGAAAATTCCGCGGAAGAGATGCAGACCCTAAAGCCTTATTTAGGCATAAAGGGCTTATGTAGACTTGAAAAATTAGCGAAGAAAGCACGTCTTATATAAAGAGCTCAAAAATAATATTTTGTGTATAATTAATTCCTATGTCTAAAAATAAACCTAATTTACCTAAACTTACACCTACGCCAAATGGCAAGTCAAAGAAAACTCCTCCAAAGAAAAGTATACTTTCTTACTTTTTTTCTGCTCTTCTAATTTTTGCTGTTTTGGTTGGGATTTATGGTGCTATTTCTGATATGGCCGGCCCAAAAACTGAAGTTGTAGCTCTTTCTCAGGTTGCAAGACTTGTAGATAGCGGAGAGGTAAAAACTATTAGCGTTGATGGGCAAGCGCTTTCTATAGAAAAAATAGATGGAACAAAACTAAAATCAAAAAAAGAATCAACTTCTGACATTGTTGGCTTATTAAACTCATATGGAGTAAGTAAAGAAAAAATATCAGCTGTTGATATCAGTGTATCTTCACAGAGCGGTTTAGTTTTCTTTTTGGCCAATGTTGCCCCATTTCTTTTTCCAATTTTGATTTTAGGATTCTTTTTTTGGATGTTGTCACGCCAGGCTAAAGGCGCTGGCATGCAAGCATTCTCTTTTGGTCAGTCAAAAGCTCGGGTTACTGATCCTAACGATAAGAACAATAAAGTTACCTTTAAGGATGTGGCGGGAGCTCGTGAAGCAAAAGAAGAGTTGAAAGAAATTGTCGACTTTTTGAAGAATCCAAAGAAGTTCCTAGAAATTGGAGCGAAGATTCCAAAAGGCGTGCTTCTCACTGGTTCTCCAGGTACTGGTAAGACGCTTCTTGCTCGTGCAGTTGCTGGAGAAGCGGGAGTCCCTTTTTTTCATCTTTCAGGAAGTGAATTTGTAGAGATGTTTGTTGGCGTAGGTGCTTCTCGTGTTCGAGATTTGTTTAAAATGGCAAAGAGAGCTTCACCTTCTATTATTTTCGTAGATGAGATTGATGCAGTTGGGCGAGTACGAGGAGGAGGATATGGAGGAGGTAACGATGAGCGGGAGCAAACTCTGAACCAAATACTGGTTGAAATGGATGGCTTTGAGCCAACAGACAAGGTTATAGTCATGGCAGCTACTAATCGCTCTGATGTGCTTGATCCAGCCCTTCTTAGACCAGGACGTTTTGATAGACGAGTAACGCTTGATTTGCCAGACCGAAGGGATAGGGAAGATATTTTAAATGTTCATGCCAATAAGAAACCTTTAAGTGAGGACGTTGTACTTAGGGTTATAGCAGAGAGGACACCAGGATTCTCTGGTGCAGATCTTGCCTCTCTTATGAATGAAGGAGCTATACTTGCAGCTCGTGAAAATAGAAAAACTATTGCTCAAAATGATCTCATTCGTTCTATCGAAAAAGTTATGATGGGTCCAGAGCGAAAAAGTCATCTAATGACTAAAAAAGAAAAAGAGATTGTTGCTTACCATGAAGCAGGACATGCTCTCATATCTTCTGTTTTGCCTGATGCTGATCCTGTTCATAAAGTAACTATTGTTTCTAGAGGAAGTGCCGGAGGATATACACTCCACCTTCCAATTGAAGAGAAAAAGTTGCAGTCTAAAAAAGAATTCTTGGATGATATAGCCATGTCTCTCGGTGGGTATGTAGCAGAAGAGCTTGTGTTCGGTGACATAACCACAGGTCCATCAAATGATTTGCAGGTTCTAACAAATCTAGCTAGAGCAATGGTTACTCGTTGGGGGATGAGCGACATCATTGGGCCTAGGGCACTTGAAAATGATGGTGGTAAACCTATGTTTGGTTCTGGGGTAGAGAGTAAGGAGTATTCTGAAAAAATCAGTGCTCTTATTGATGATGAGGTTAACAAAATAATTAAAAACGCTTTTGATAGAGCCAGAGAAGTTTTAACTACTCACAGAAAAGTGCTGGATGCTATAGCTAAGAAACTAATAGAAGTTGAAACCTTGGAGCAGGCAGAGTACAACGAACTCATTTCTTCTTTGGGCATTACTCCCAAAACTGCGTAATATCTTCATTATTATAAAGTCTTATTAAGTGTATAGTTATTACATGAAAAGAGTCTTACTTACATTTTTTCTATTCATTTTCTTGATTTTGCCTACAAATACTTTTGCAGCTCTGCCTGCTGGAGTACGGTGTCCTGTGCCTCCTAAAAAGCAAGGAAATGTAAACCATATCTTTTTCTCTTTTTACAAAAAATCAGCTAATATAGGCTCCTATATTCCGAAGAACCTTGTACTTCTTGACCCTCTTTATACAGAAGATAAGGCGAAGTGTTTAACAGATCAAACGTATCAAGCTTTTATTTCCATGTATGAGGTATTACTTCGAGATACTGGCAAAAGATTGGTTATTAGTTCTGCCTGGAGAAGTACAGAAACTCAGCTTTATTTTGCAAAATCAAGAGGGGAATTTGCAGCTCCTCCAGGTCGCAGTGAACACCAGCTTGGTGTAGCTATGGATTTGGCTATTTCTGGCTCTCAAATGGGAGAGAAGTTTGGAGATTCTAATGTGTATGCATGGCTCAAGTTACACGCTTACGAATACGGTTTTGTACAAAGCTTCAGACAAGAAGATGTAGAGATAACAGGTATACCCGCAGAGCCTTGGCACTGGAGATTTGTGGGGAAGACTATAGCAGAGAGAGTTACTCGGGAGAATCGAAATATAAGTGAATTCTTATATTATCGAATGGAGGCGAAAAAGAAAGGTCTTAGTTATTGAGTGCTCTATCTCCACCTTCTTGGCTAAGTTC
>JBDHUQ010000016.1:0-12398 GCA_039809205.1 Minisyncoccia bacterium
TGTCAGTGCAATATTTTTTTGTAAAAAATTGCTTTGACGAAGAAACCATAAAAGTACCTTTTTTGCCTGAAGAGGTATCTTCAACGAACGGGTAATAAAAAGCTCAAATGCTTCGTACTGTAGTTGGGTCACTTGTCCTTGTTGCAAGGCAGCAATCGTCGAACTGGTGATTGTTTCTTTAGAGTGCATAATATTTACTTTTAATGAATGAATGATTTTCTCTATACTACCATTTCTTTAATATTCGTCAATACTCGATTCCAAAACTCACTACAAATGGTCACAAATTTTGAAAATAAAATAAGCGGGGCTTTCACCCGCTTATGTGTCTATTTTATTTTTTAAAACTTGCTACCCACCGTTGGAGCTCTGGGACATTTGATTCATGAACGCAAAGGAGTTCACTACTAATTATGATATTTTCTTCTTGTGGTACAAATTCATAAGCCTCCAAATCATCATCTAGTATTTGGAAAAATTTGTAACCCATTTTTTTACTAATCCCAAAAACAGGACAAGTGTCCCAAGGTGTTTGAGATCCAGTAGTCAATTCAAGTAGAATGCCCGCAACCTCGCCTTTCCAGAGACGGGTGAAGTTTGAGCCGATGCTTCCGCCCATTACTTCTGCTTCTTTAAACAACCTGTTATCGTTTTTTGGATCAGATAATGCCTGCCCAAATTTTGACAGCTTTCTCGGATCACATCGCAATTGAATATATTGATCCTTCAGGCTTCCCGTTTTTGGAAAGAGCTGCACTGAACTGTCAAAACCATAAATGCGATGAAGCTTGTCAGACTGAGGCCGACTATGAAAAACTTCAAGTGTATTAGGATCTCCGATAGTAGCACCCTCAACAACCCCATCACAAATGTAGGCAATCATAGTAGAAACGCCATGTGATTGCCTTCTTCCGTAGGCTTTTGTGCCATCGAGAGGATCAATAGTAAAGTAATAATTACTTTTTGTATTGGGATCAGAGCATTTTCTTGCAAAAGACTCTTCTGCGACGATACCGGCATAAGGAAAGTTCTCATCAATTATCTTAATGTAAACGGCCTGTGCTGCATAATCAGCAGATGTAACTAAGTCTTCTCCGAGCTTGTAGTCAGAAACTTTTTCTTTAGAAGTAAAGGTTGTCCGTTGCTGGGCGATCTCAATCATCGCTCTCCGAGCGCATTCACGCATTACCAATCCTACTGTGTGAGGATTAAGAGGATATTTGTTTGTATTCATAATAAAAAGAGTTTTCTTCACATTACCATTTCCCTTATCTTCGTCAATATTCGACTCCAAAACTCACTATAAAGGGTCACAGATAAAGAAAAAACCGATGTTATATCGGTCTTTTGATAGGAAATATTCCTTGAAAAATTAATAATGTTTAGCCTCTTTCTTCGTTATAATACCGGCCTCAAGAGCTAGTTGTCTGAGCGGTATTTTGTACAATTCGGACAGTTTGTACAAGACACTTGCTGAAATTTTGGTCGGAGAGTCTCCCTCCTCAAAATGCTTAAGGTAACTCTCCTCTGTACCTATCTGGTCGGCAACTTTTTTTAAACTGAGTCCGAGCTTTTCCCTTGCTGGTTTCAGAGAAGCTATCCCGTTCTTTTTTGAATTGTTTCCCATTGTGCTTAAAGTTTTCTCTAAATTACCATTTCCCTCAAATTCGTCAATATAGGGTTCCAAAACTCACTATAAAGGGCGAGATCAAGAAAATAAAAAAGCAACAGAAATTTCTGTTGCTCTAAGAACTAATTAAATTTACTAAGCTTTTAATTACTTGGTTGTCTTAACTTACTTTTGCCAATTATAAGCTCGGGTAGAACGGATACATACCGTAGTTAGCTTGCTTACATCAAAATACGAGAGATACGCAGTTTTAAATGTAGGTAGCTCAGGCCAAGGCTTCTCTGACCTTAACCAGCTCTGTGACAATGAATCTACACCTTGTTTTTCTTTATCAAGAAGCACATAGGCATGTAGCCTTCCCTGATCATCAACTCTTTCCATTATGAGAAGATGCTGGTATTTTTCGTTGCTCTTTTTGGCAACTAACAACTCCGAAAGAATTTCGGTGAAATCATAATAGACAGCAAAGACCCCGTTTTGTGGCCCATATTCAGCACGCCCCCATTCCCTATCTTCTCTTAACTCACAACGAGAGTGGCTGATAAAGTTAAGTGGGTACTCTTTCTGGTTTTCACAAATCAAACCGAGGTCCAAAATACCAATCCAGTAAATCGTTTTATGTCCCGTAGTACCTTTGTTGTTCATTGAATTAGAGGTTTCAAATCTCCAATCAATCCTTTTTTGGTCAGTTCGCAAGAAGTTTACCAACGTACGAGGTGTTGTTAATGTTTCCATATTTAATTTTTGTTAAGATTAGCATTTCTTTGGCATTGGTCAACAAAACCAAAAGGTGGAGCATTCTCCACAAAAAACTTCTGAAGTCTACCAAATCGTGGTTGAGAGCTTGTATTTTCTTTTGCAAAACCCTATCCCCTGATTCTTTGACAAGTCAATGCTTACATGGTAAAAATCATAAAAATCTAGCACATGGTAAAAATATATGAGACCGAAACTGAAATTATCTCTTTTGTGGGATCAGGTAGATATTGCCTCTGTGATGATTATAAGCACAATATAAGGCTCTATAACATCGTTTACCCCTCCGTTCGACACGCAGTACTTTCATGGAAAACAGATGATCTTAGTATCAGAAAAAGCATCTCTGAAGCTTACTTGCCGGCAAACCTCAAAGAGGTTGAGAACTCCATAACAGAAACTTCAAATATGTGGAAGATAGGAAATATCAAAAGTTTTTTTGAAAGTTATACCTTCAAAAAGTTCAATGACGTTCCAGAGTTTGCTGAAATACTGCTTTCAACGGGAAATAAAAATTTATTGGGTAAAATACCAGAAGGACTTGAAAATTTTTTCATAAACGAGCTTCAAACAGAAAAACAGTTTGAGGGATTGGTGCTTATGAAAGTAAGAGATGCTCTCAGAAAACAAAAAGCCCGTTAGGGCTTTTTTAGTTTTATAAATTATTGATGATTAGATGGAGGAGTAAGCTCTTCTGGTTGAACAACTACAGCAGTAGATGCAAGCCCTGCGTGATGCAGAGTCAAGGCTCTATAGAACTTAGCCATGAGTATCATAGCCAAAGGATAAGTAACCAAAATACCAACACCAAAGAGAATAAGACCTACTATATACAAAAAACATGAGACTAGCACAACAAGAACTGCGGTCCAAAAAGCATTCCCTTTTGTTAGGTTCCAAGAGGAACGAAGTGCCTTTCGAATACCTTCTCCTTTATCTAAATAAGAAAGATTTGCAACACTCAACCTAAACGCTACCCAAAGTCCTGGAATAATAAGAAGAACCAAACCAAGAAGAGTTAAAATCCCTCCTAAAATACCTACACCCAAAACTCCAAGGGCTTGCTTCCAGCCAGGGAACATCTCTTTAACGCTGCCCCAAGCAAAGAGTTCTTCTTTGCCGTCAGCCGCAGCCAAAGAAAGCTTCATCATAATGATAGACCAAAGAAAGCTGGCAATAGATAGGATAATAGAAACGATAAAGTTTATATGTTTACCATTTCCGATAATATTTAGAACTGCAGCTACAGCTGACAAGCCAACAAAAAACCAAAAATGTTTTTTGAACAAATTCCAAGCTTCCCTAAGTGCACCTCTAATAGAAAATTTAAATTCCATAATTTATCTCTTTTTACTAACCAGAATCTTATCGATCTGGGGTTAATTCATAATAACTTGTCATAAATTGTACCATTTCAAAAAAGGGGGCAGCAAGGGTCTCAGAAGAGAAAGAGGCACCCTTTGGGTAATTGTTAAAAAGATAGAGTACAAACCTAGGCTGATAAGCTGGAAAGAACCCTATCAGAGAGTGGAAATTCCTATCTGTGTAATAACCTGAACCATCAGGTTTAGCCATTTGGGCAGTTCCTGTTTTAGCTGCGACACTATAGTGCGGAAGGCCTCTATGGTATCCCTTATCAACTACTGTTACCAACATGTCAGTGATAGTTTTAGTTGTTTCTGGAGATAAAATAGGACTTCCTACTGGATAGGATAAGGTTTTGGTAAAACCATTTTCTTGTTTTATTTCTTTCGCTAAGTGTGGAGTAACCAAGTGTCCACCGTTGGCCAAAGAGGCATAAGCTCGAACAATAGCTAAAGGAGAAGTTGCAATACCTTGACCGAAAGAAGCGGCAGCATAGTTAACATCGTTTGGAGTTTTTAAGCCCCCAACCAAACCACTAGCTTCTCCTGGCAGATCTACACCTGTTTTTTCTCCGAGTTTATATCTCCCAAGAATATAATCTTTGAACAAGTCTTTACCCATTTTTTGTTCAACAAATATCATCCCTGTGTTTAAGGATTGATTAAGGACATCCTGCATGGTAGCCTTTCCACGACCTCTCTTGTCAAAATTATAAAAAGTACGATCTTGAACTTTTACAAAACCAGTATTGTCTACATAGGTTGTTTGTGGGGTAAGAATATGAGAATCCAAAGCTCCAGCCATGACCAATGGCTTAACGATAGAGCCCATCTCATAAACATCTTGAGAAAAAGGATTGCTATATATCGAAACATTTGTTTCTTTACCATACTGATTTAGATCAAAAGTTGGCACATGGGCCATAGCGATGATCTCTCCATTAATAGGATCCATGATAACTCCACCAACAGCGTCACTTCCCCATTTTTTATCAATATTATTTATGATAGTTTCTAACTGACTTTGAACTGTAGGTTCTATAGAAGTAATCACATCTCCTGTTGCTGTTTTGTTCTTAAATAAAGTTGACTGAATGTTGGCAAAGATCTCAGCAAAGAAGTTTACATAAAAGTTATTTTCTCCTCTTGATAAAACATCGTTATAATATCTCTCTAAGCCATAACGACCGAGAAGTTCATTGTCCTTATAAGAAACAAACCCTATTGCCTTTGCAGCTAGTTCACCTCCTGGATAAAAACGCCATTTTTGTCGATAAATACTCACACCTCCAATTTTCATAGCTGAAATAGTTTCAGCCTGCGATTCGGTTAATCTCTCTGCCACCTCTTCATAAGGATCAGACTTCTTCTTTGATTTTGATAAAAAATCCTCCTTATCTATTTCTACAATGGCACTAATTTGTTCGTAAGCTTTTTCTGGATCTTGTAACTTACTTGGATCAATAGCAAGCTTAAATCCACTAGCAACAGTAGCCGCAGCCATAGTCTGCCCGTCCTTTTTGGTAAAATAAATATTACCTCGGTCAAAGCTTTCGCTAGTTGGAGTTAGGTACTGACGCTCTGCTCTTTCCTTGAAAGATTTTTGCTGTATAACCTGCAAAACAAAAAGTAGACCCACAACACATAGGCCTAAAAATATAATAACCCCTATTAAAACTCTCATTCTTCTTCTGTGTATTTTAGCGTCCTGCATTCCAAGCAACTGCGCGCTTCACAGAGGTAAAGGCAATTGATGGAGCCTCAACAAAACCACTAGAGAGTGCGACTTCTTTGGTTAACATTTTTTCTTGTGCTAAATAATTTAGCTCTTCTAAGCTTATATCAGAAGCTAATTTCTTTGTACTTTCTTCAAGCCCCTTACGTTCGACAACTGAGAAAGTGATAGCGCCAACAATATATAAATACCCTACAAACAAAACCCCCGAAGCTACAAAGCAATATTTGGTTGTCCTACGAAGCAAAAGCCCGTATTCACTGAAAGAAAGTATGTTGTTTTTAATTTTTTTTATCATATTTTTTCTATAACTCTAAGCTTCGCACTTCTACTTCTTGGATTGTTTTTAATTTCTTCGACTGAAGGGATAATTGGTTTTTTTGTGATAACGCGTTTATTTTCTTTATCTATAGATGTCATCCACTTCTTCACAATTCGATCTTCTAAGCTGTGGAATGAAATAACTGCTATTCGCCCGTTTGGAGATAAATTCTCCCACCAAGCATTTAGAGCTTCTTTTAGAACATTGAGTTCATCATTAACTGCTATGCGTAGTGCCTGAAAGGTTTTAGTAGCAGGGTGAATGCGACCTTTTCTTTTTATTTTTGAAGCTATGAGCTCTGAAAGCTCCCTAGAGGTTTTTATAGGTGATATCTCTCTGGCTTTTACTATAGCCTTAGCTATTTTTCTAGCGAAAGGTTCCTCTCCGTAGTAGAAGATGATGTCAGCTAAAGAAGATTCTTCCCAGGAATTTACTATGTCAAAAGCATTAAAACCTGTATGAGAGCCATCTTTTGACAGGGTCATCAAAAGCGGTGTATCACTATTAAAAGAAAACCCTCTATTATCTTCGTCCAGCTGAAAAGAACTAGTACCGATGTCCATAAGAACTTTGTTAACACTGTTCTCGCCCGCTTTTTCTAAAACGCTTTTTGCATTCTTGTAATTATCGTGGACAAAAGTTGCTTCTCCTTGAGTGAAAATTTTATGGAAACGATTTTCTGCCTCTTCATCGAGGTCGACGCAAATAAGTTTGATAGAGGTACCATAATTATCTTTAAGAGACCGACTATGTCCTCCCCCTCCAAAAGTAGCATCAACCACCACATCACCCTTACTAATAGCAAGTGCAGTTATTGATTCATGTAAAAGTACAGGAGTATGCATTGCTAGAGTACACCAATGCCTCCTAATCTTTCCGCTAGTTGATCGGCCTTTGCTTCAACTGACTTTTTGTAAACATCCCAAGACTTTTCATCCCAGAGCTCTACTCGTGTGTGTACACCCACAATGGCGACCTTACCTGAGAGACCTGCCCTGTCTTTGAGAAAGTCTGGGATAAGGATGCGCCCTTGTGGATCTACACCTACTTCTGTTGCTCCTCCAAGGATATATCTGTTGAAACTTCGATTATCAGCCTGAAGCATTGATGATTCTGCAAGCTTCCCGGCTATTAGTGCCCATTCTTTTTGAGTAAATATAAACAAACACTTATCTAACCCAGGAGTAACCACAACGCTTTTACCCATTTCTTTACGAAACTTTATAGGAAAAGACATTCGGTTCTTGTCATCTATTGTGTGTTTATATTCTCCGATCAGCATACTTAAAAATTTAGGACTTTATTTCCCACTCCTTACCACTTGATACCATTTTACTCCACATAACTCCCCATTAGCAAATTTAAAGGGTGTGGATAACAAAAAACCCTGTCTAAATTAAATAAATAGACAGGGTTTTTTGTTATAAAGCTTACTGAACTGAAACTATTTCATATTCTGTATCACCTTTAGGAGTTGCAACGCTGATGATCTCTCCTTTCTTGTGTCCGCTTAAGGCTTGGCCAATTGGACTCTTGTAGGAAATTTTTCCAGAGAGCATATCTGTCTCTTCAGAACCAACAATTTGAAATGTTCGAGTGTTAGTTTCTCCAACTTTTTTTACAACCACGGTCGATCCAACAACTATAGAACCGTCTGTTGATGCTTCTACTACTTCTCCGTACTTGAGCATATATTCTATTTGCTTGATTCGGTCTTCTAGTTTACCTTGAGCTTCCCTGGCAGCATGATACTCTGCGTTTTCAGAAAGATCTCCTAGACTCTTTGCATATTCAACGGCAGCAATGATTTCACGCCTTTTTGGACCCGAGAGTTCCATAAGTTCTTTTTCGAGAGCTTCTTTATTTTCTTTTGTTAGTAGTTCTTTCATTTTTTAACTCTATGATGCGATACTATAGCTCTTTTTTATTTTTGCGTCAAAATTTCAGGGTTAGTAATAAACAAATCAAGTACCGGACGAAAGGCATGAACAGCACCAGAAGAAACCTTGGGGCCATCTTCCATAAGAACTACAAAGGCAAACCTTGGATTTTCAAAAGGGAAAAATCCCTCAACCCAGGAGTTAACACGAGTATTATTTTTGATCTGAGCAGTACCTGATTTTGCTGCAACTAGAATTGTAGGATTATTTAGAGCTGTAGTTGTACCATCAGTTTCACTTTTTCTCATACCTTCTTGAACAACAGTGTAGTTTGCATCATCAACTGAAACTTTGGCGCCTTCTTTGGGGTTTGTAGTTTTCAATATTGTTGGAGTTTGTAAAACACCCCTTGAGGCTATAGCACCTATCGCTCGAACCATTTGGATAGGTGTAACCTGAAAACCATATTGACCAATAGCGGTGTTGTAAGTATCTCCGATACGCCATGGATCTCCTGGAAACTTTTTTGCTTTCCAGGCAACACTTGGAATATTCCCCTCCCTCTCTCCGCTTAAATTGATGCCAGACTTTTGACCTAAGCCAAACATCTTGGCGTACTTCTCTAAGTTAGCAATACCCAATCCTGGCTGTGATCCGAAACCACCACCAATTTCATAAAAATAAACATTAGAAGAAACAGCAATAGCATCTCTCATATCGACTGGACCATGATTGGCGTTGTCATTAAAAACAGTTTTAAGTTTTGGGTTATAAGGATTTGGAATTTCTAGTTTTCCGTTGGTGTAGATAATCTTATTTGGAGTTATTACTTTTTCTTGTAGTGCACCTAAAGCAAAAAAAGGTTTAACGATAGATCCCGGTGTATAAACTCCATCTATTGCCCTATTTAAAAGTGGCTTACTAGAACTTTGAAGATAGTGACTGATAGTCGCATCGTCAGATCCGTCTGAAATAATCTGAGAGTTGTATTCTGGATAAGTAGTAATGGCATAAAGCTCACCTGTATTTATATCCATAACTAATCCTGTTCCACCAACATAGCCTGACCTTTCTGCCAAATCTTTTATGCCTTTATATAGGGTTTCTTGGATTCTTGAATCAATAGATAAAGACAGGTTTGAACCAGCTTCTGGGCTTATGATAGTCCCCTCAGAAATTAGGTTTCCTGACACATCGGTCTCTACAAGTTTTTTACCATTAACTCCAGACAAAACAGAATTAAACTCATACTCAATACCATCCTTACCGATAGTGTTTTGTTGCCAAAAACGTCCCTTATCATCCTTGGCTGGGTAAGAAACATACCCAAGAAGGTTGGCAAAGCCATGAGCTTTTGTATAGGCTCTTTTGGTTATTTCTTCTTTTTCTTCATTAGTATTCCAAACTAATTCAGTTCCATATCTATCATATATAACCCCTCTGACTGCAAAAATAGGGATACTATCAAAACTATTTTGTTCACTCTTTTGAGCATAAAAATGGCCTTTAATAAGTTGTATATACCCGAGTCTCAGTATAAAGATACTGCAAAAAATAATAGTAGCGATAAACAAAATTTTTAAAGATCTTTTGCTTATTGGCTTTTCTACTTGACCTTCAAATTGTTGGCGGTTAAAAGAAGGAAGATTGTGAACATCTAGAAGTATCTCATCTGGATGAAGCTCAGTTGTTATTATTTTTTTATTTTTTCTCCAAACCATATTTTTCTGTTACGCGAGTATTTCTAATAATAAAAAAGTAAATGATCACCATAGCAAGTACAATCAAAAACGTTTTGTTGTTATGGAAAGAGAGCGTATGACTCGGTGCATACCATGCATCAGCAAAAAGTGCTGGCAAAAGAAGCAGTGGCTTATATCGAATAACAAAAAGACAAACGACATACAAAGCCATTTGAAGCCAAAACGGCAGGAAAAAGGTCGCGACAAAAAGGATTAGTATAGCTGCAACAGTCCGAAGCATGAGTTATTCTAACACGAGCTTCTCTAGACAATAGCCTTAAAAACTGTTCTTAAAAAGACAAAAATTAATAAAAGCAGAATCGCATAAAACATCCAAATACTAGCAAAAAGCGAAGCTAGAGCCGTAAACAAGATAAGTCTGCCATAGTCTGTAGGATTATCCATTTTTTTTATTTGAAGTGATTCATCTGGGTTATAACTAGGTAGTGGTGAAGGTGCAGATGGAGGAGAGAGAAAGGGCTTTAGTCTTTCTATTGCGTCTTCTTTTAAATCAATTCCTAACTTAAGCTTTGTTTCGTCACGAACAATAGCAAAGTGTTCTGCTTTTTTCTGGCGAAAAACTTCTATTTGGTTATAAAGAGGATAAAAAATATTTTTAAGTTTAGATTCAGCCTTATCAAGATTTGGAGTTAGGGAAACCTGTGTTTCTGCTTCAATAGCAATAGCATTTTGATAACTAAAAATAATTGCAAAAGACAAAACTAGCAATAGTTTCTTCATAATTTTGATTATAACACTTTTCTACTCATGGAAGAAAAAGAATCCATGTAAAACAGCTATGAAGTTGAGTACTGCATGCGAAAGTGAGATCAGAAGAAGATTTGGATAATATCTATACATAATAGAAAGCCCAAGACCAGAGAAAAAAGCAACTGGAAGCATGATGCCAGGAGTCGGATAAATAACATGTAAAATAGTAAAGAGTACAGTATTAGCTCCAATAATTACCCACCATTTATGAGAGAGTACTTTTAACTTTGGAAAAAGAAATCCCCTGTAGGCTATTTCTTGAAGTAAGGACACAGGTAAGAATAAAAACAAAAAGTGTATATGCTTCCACCAAACTATTTCTGGATTTGCTACCAAAAGATCAGAAAACTTTATGAAAACAAACGCTCCTAAAAGAGTAAAAAGAAGATATGGAATTAAAGATTTTCGAAAAGTCTTTGGGGATAAACCCATAACCTCATCGGATATTTTTTCTTTTTGGATTACCCCATACATAAAGAGCATAGATATACACAAGACCACCATTCGCCAAGATATAGGTACTATACCAAAGACAAGCAATGCTATAGGCAATATAAAAATAAAAAATATTTGATATAAAACTAGTTCCTTATCTTGTTGCATGTTAGTTGTTTATTTTTTCTGAAAAGTCTTTTTGTAATTTCTCAAGCTTAGGACTGATAACTAAAGCACAATAAGGCTGGTTGCTATGAGAAAAATAATAATTTCGATGATACTCTTCAGCTGGATAAAAATCTGTTGCGCTCACAACAGTCGTAACAATTGAATCAGTAAAATTTTTCTGGACTTCTTCTATCTCTTTCTTGGCTTCTAATGACTGATCTTCAGTAGTATAAAAGATAGAGCTTCGATATTGAGTGCCTACATCATTACCTTGTTTGTTAAGAGTAGTTGGATTATGGGTAGCAAAAAATATCTCTAGCAAATCAGCTAGTTTTAAAATATTTGGATCATAAACAATTCTTACTGCTTCAGCATGCCCCGTTGTACCTTCACATACCGCTTCATATGAAGGATTTGGGACATCTCCACCGATATAACCAGGTGTAACCTCAGATACACCTTTAATACTTTTAAAAACTGCTTCAGTGCACCAAAAACATCCACCAGCTAAATATATAGTTTGCATTTTA
Organism: Minisyncoccia bacterium; assembly: GCA_039809205.1. GTDB lineage: Bacteria > Patescibacteriota > Minisyncoccia > Phycocordibacterales > UBA9973 > UBA4124. The sequence goes on from JBDHUQ010000016.1 coordinate 11,334, forward strand.
GTTTTTCCAATAGTCCTTATCTTTTTTATATAACTCTTCCATTTCCTCATCTGTTATCTGAGCACGATTTTTCTCTTCAGACTCCTTGGGCTTTTCTTCAATAATCTCTATTGGTTTTTGTTCTTCTATTAAAGGTTCTTTTTCCATATAAAGCAGTATAACATCCCAAAATTAGTAAAATAAAAAACCCACTATTCCAAGTGGGTTCCGTCATTGTAAGAATCGTCCTTAATGCCGTGTTTAGCCTTGTAACGCTTAACTCTGCGAAATTCTCTAGGCTCTTCTCCTGCTTCAAGACGTTTCTCATCATCTTTGCGACGATAAGAGTAAAAGTCCTTAAAAGCTTTGATTAAAAACTTGCTATTATTTTCACTCAAATCCATCTCTACTATCCAAAAGTGATATGGTTTGCGAAATGGGAAGCTGCCCATATTCCTTGGAGGCCTAAAGCGACGCATGTGCATTTTATTGGCTCGAACAAGCTCAAGCTTAATATCAGTACCAGGCAGTACTGGCCACCTTAATGCAATATCTATCATGCAATCAATCCAGGCGATCATCTTGTCACAAAAATTCTTAGTTCTCCTAATCTCAAAAGAAAAGAACGGTTCTTTACTGTGTGGGCTTATAAGTAATACCCAGCCGATATCGTGCTTTTTAACACTCCCTAAAGAATCACTCCATGTCGTACAAGCTATCAATTCAGATTCATTAAAAAACCCGTGAAAACACTTTTCAATGCCTTCGTTGTGGTTTTTAAAGAATGTTACAATCTCTTTGTTTTTTACATTTTGAATTATTTCTTCTTTAGAAATTTCAACCAAAGAGCGCTCAAGAATCATTCGAAATAATCTCCGGAGAACTTCCTCTGTCAGATAAACACTTTTTTGATTTTTCACTTCTTCCTCCTTTTTTAAAAGTTCAAAAATATTTTTCTACTTGTTTATATAACACAAAACCCACAAGATCAAAGGTGGGTTTTAGTTCACTATAATTTATTTAGGCTGAACCCTTAGAAAGGAAAAAAGCAAAAACTAAAGCATATATAACATGCTCATCAATAAT
>JBDHUQ010000017.1:0-11927 GCA_039809205.1 Minisyncoccia bacterium
ACGCGCTCCGCGCGTGCGATTAGCTTTCATCGGGATTGCTTTCAAAATAAGTTCGAATTTTGTACAATAGACTCCGCCAAAAAACGAAATCGGATTTTAGAGCCGAAATGGGGTCGCGCCGCAGGCGCGACACAAACGCATTCCCGCCAAAAATTCCTGAATCCAAAAGGTTTTTCCACGCTCCGCGTGGCTCCTCGTTTGCCAATACAAAATAAAAAATGGTAATATTGGGTTGCACCAACTTTAGACACTTTCGGCTTTTTATTTGCTTGAGCATCTAGACGGGCGACTGTGTTCAATTTTGCTGAAAGGTAAAGTTGGTGCAACATGGTCGCCCTTTTAGGTTTTTAAACATATTATGAATAATCAAACCAAAAAGTTTTTCATATATACTCGCAAGTCTACCGATGATAAAGATAGACAAGTGAGAAGCATTTCGGATCAACTGGCCGAACTCAAGGAGTTAGCGATTAAGGAACAAATTGAGGTCATTGATATTTTCGTGGAAAAACAAACCGCGAAGATTCCGGGTCGGCCAGTCTTTAATGAAATGCTTCTCCGCATGGAAACTGGTGAAGCAAATGGAATTTTAGCATGGCACCCCGATCGACTTGCGAGAAACTCAGTAGACGGAGGAAAAATTATCTACCTCGTTGATACCAAAGTTATTTTGGATTTAAAATTTTCAACTTTTTGGTTTGATCCAACTCCACAAGGAAAGTTCATGCTCTCAATTGCATTTTCGCAGTCCAAGTACTATGTGGATAACTTGTCGGAGAATATCAAGCGTGGTCATCGTCAAAAATTGAAGGATGGTATTTGGCCTCAAAACGCTCCTGTGGGGTATCTAAACGATAGCGACAAGAAAGTTATCATTCCAGACCCCGAACGCTCGCCATATATCGTTAGAGCGTTTGAGGCCTACGCCAGTGGCAAGTACACACTCCGACAAGTTAGAGACATGGTAAATGAACTTGGACTGCGTTCGAGGAAAGAGCAAGAACTTTCTATTTCTAATATTCATAATATGTTAAGAAATCCGATTTTTTGCGGATTGTTAAGATATGGTGGTGAAATCCACGAAGGAAAGCACGAACCGATTATTTCAAAGAAACTTTTTGATACAGTTCAAGAAGTGATGAGCCGAAAATCTAAACCGCATAGCAAAGGTTTGAAGCCGTACATCTATCGGGGATTTTTCCGTTGCGGAGAATGTGGTTGTTTTATAACTACCGAACAACAAAAAGGACATCACTATTTACGGTGTACCAAACGGAAAAATCCTTGTGAACAGAAATATGTCCGCGAGGAACTCATCACTTCTCAAATTCAAAATGAAATCAAAAAAGTTTCTTTGCCAGAGGATTGGGCAAATTGGATGATTGCCGAAAATGCAAAAGATCGGCAATCAGAAGTCCAATCGTCTACGCTTTTTGTTCAAAATACAAAAGATGAAATTTTCTCAATCGAAAAGAAGATTGAAAAGCTGATGACGCTCTATCTTGATAATTCGTTATCACTTGAAGAATATCGTGAGACGAAAAACCAGTTGGTAAACCAAAAACAGCTTTTCAAAGAAAAATTATCATCTTTTGAACAAAAAGCGAATAATCGGTTCGAACTTACGGAAAAATTTCTAAAAACCAATATTACCAATGCGGAATTGGCAAACGAGGGAATTCCCGAAGAAATACTTCGGGAATTCAAAAAAGTCGGTTCGAACTTTAAAATTAAGGATCGAACCGTACTTTTTGAGCCACGCGGAGCGTGGAAAACCCTTTTGGATTCTGAATTCGGCGGGGGGAATGCATTAGTGTCGCGCCTTCGGCGCGACCCCATTTCGGCTCTAAAATCCGATTTCGTTTTTTGGCGGAGGTGGCGGGATTCGAACTCGCGGTACCTTGCGGTACTCCTGTTTTCAAGACAGGTGCACTAAACCACTATGCGACACCTCCAGTTATTGGTTTAATTAGAACAGGACGAATGTACCATAAGAGAACCTTTTTTTCAATGTTTGTGGTAGTCTGATTATATGAAATACCTAGGTATTGATTATGGAACCAAGAAAGTTGGGCTAGCCATCTCTGATGAAGGGGCTTCTTTTGCTTTTCCAAAAGAGATAGTTTCTATAGAGAAAGCACTTGAGCGGATAGTAGAACTCACTGAAGAAGAAAAAGTTGGGGGTATTGTTTTAGGGCACTCTATCGCTAGTAACGGAGAAAAAAATGAAATAGCCTCTTTTGTAGAATCATTTACGGAGAAACTACAATCTAAAATTTCAGTACCTATTTTTTTTGAAAGAGAGGACTTTTCTTCTGTTGAAGCTCATCGTTATCAAACTAAAGCAGGGGATAGGGATGATAGTGCCGCCGCCATTATTCTTCAGCGCTACTTAGATAAATTGCTTGATAATAAAAATATGCAACAATAACTTGTATGGAAGAACAAATAAAAACAAACTATTTAACTATTGAAGAGTTCTCAAAACTTGAGGCCCGTATTGGGTTAGTGCTTTCAGCTGAAGCAGTAGAAGGATCCGAGAAACTCCTTAGGCTTATGCTTGATTTTGGCGAAGAGCGACCAAGACAGATACTCTCAGGTATTCATAAGTGGTATGAGCCAGAAACGTTGGTAGGAAAGAAGATGTTGTTTGTCGTTAATCTAGCACCAAGGCAAATGATGGGCCTTGAATCTCAAGGAATGCTTATGGCTATAGATGGCACAGAAGGCGAACCAGTATTTTTGGTTCCAGACGAATCTTTCGGAAAAAAAGTTTCTCCTGGTGCAAAGGTCAGATAAAGATTTGTTTGCTGTAGTTTTATCTCTTCTAATCTCGTATAATATAAAGAGTGAATCTCTTTACTAGACTATTTCCAACTCCATCATTTGTAACTATTCCAACGGTCGGCTTGGATTTTTCTGACGCCACAATGCGTTTTGTTGATCTAAAAATAAAACCCAAAGGTTTGCTACCAAAACGCTTTGCTGAAATGGCAATTCCAGAAGGGTGTATGAAGGGAGGGCGTATTATCGATACCAACAAATTCATAGCTTTTCTTAAAGAAGTTCAAAAAAAGCATAATTTAAAATATGTTCGAGTTTCTATACCAGAGTCACAGGTCTATTCTTTTACTTTGACTCTAGATGCTAGTGCATCGAAGGATATCAGAGCAGCTATTGAGTTTTTAATAGAGGACAATATCCCTCTTAAGGCCATTGAGACGGTTTTTGACCATCATATTCTAACTGCCAACGAAAAGAACATCATAGTTCAAGTAGTAGCCCTAGCTGAATCTGTAACCCAGAACTATTTCAATGCTTTTTTCTCTGCGGGGATCATACCAGTAAGCTTCGAACTAGAAGGTCAAGCTATTGCTAGAGCAGTCTTAGATCCCAAAGACAAGGGCTCTTCTATGATTGTTGATTTTGGGGCTAATCGTACTGGCATAACTATAGTTACCAACAAAACTGCCATGATTACTGCTACTTTAGACTTTGGAGGGAAAATGTTAACTGAAACTTTGGCTAAAGAACTAAAAATCAATCCTTTAGAAGCTGAAAAAATCAAAAGAGAACAAGGTTTAATTATGACGCCTGATCATAAGAATGTTTTTGAGGTTTTAGTTAATAGCATTTCTGTGCTTAAGGATGAGATAAATCGACGTTATATGTATTGGTATGAAAAGAAAAACCAGCTCGGCTCATTTCCAGCTATTGATACTATATATTTGTGTGGGGGACACAGCAATCTTTTAGGACTAGATGATTACCTTAGTTCAAATCTCAAACTCAAGGTGGTCCAAGCAGATCCTTGGAAAAATTGCTTTTCAACAGATGAAGTTATACCTGATATAAATCACGAGTCTTCTATGAGTTATGTTACAGCTATAGGGCTCGCCCTTGCTGATTATATTTATGATTAACTTATTGCCATACAAAGAGAAAAAAATAATTGAACACATTCGATCTGTGCGGATGGTCTCTACTGTTTTGCTGTCTTTTCTTTTTTTGGCTTTGATAGCTCTTGTTCTCTTGGTCCCTACTTGGCTTAATACAAATTCAAGACTTAAAATATCAACTGATGAAATCCATTCTCTAGAAAAAAGAGGCATGATTACTAGTGTCCTTGATCTAACTTCTTTACAAAATAGGGCAGTAGAATTACAAAACAAGCTCTCCTCTACAGAAACATCCTCACCAGTAGAATTTATATCTATAATCAAATCTTCTGCCCCTAAGGGAGTAACTATCAGTAGGTTTACTACAGATGATGGGATACTGGTTGAAGTTTTTGGAGTTTCAGAGAGTAGAGAACTTTTGCAAGGTTTCATAAATACACTAACAGTAAACCCAAAAATTTTGATGGTTGATAACCCTGTTTCGAACTTTATAAAAAATAAAAATGGAACTTTTAAGCTAACAGTTTCTTTTAAATAAATATATGAATAAAGCCCTAAGAAAACAATATATAAAACTCATTCTAATAGTGATTTTTTGTATTTTAGTTCTTGGTTTGGGTTTCAGAGTTGTTTACCAAATAAATAAAACAAAACTAAGTGTGAAAGAAACAAAAGAGCGGTTGGCATCGTATCAGATAAACAAGAAAGCCTTCAATGAAGAGACTGAACAAATTTCTTCTCTCGAAAAAAGAGTTTCTGTACTTGAAGGGTTTGTGATAAATAATAGTTCAGTTCCAGAGCTCCTATCAAAGCTTGAAAGCTTGGCTCAAGAGCAAAATATCAAGTTTGAGATAACAAGTGTCCAGACAATCCCTGTTGATGGAACGGCAAAACTTATGATCGAGTTTAAAACTGAAGGAACTTATCAAGTAGTAACAGCATTCTTTGATAAGCTACAACATCAAAAGTTTCAGACAAAATTCAAGTCCATGTACATCTTTTCAGAAGAAGGATCTTTGACTGAGCCAGAAACATCAGGAACAATTTCTGTTTCAAAGTCAAAGACGCCAGCTCTACCAAAAGAGCTCAAGTGGCAAGGAGTTGCTACACTTGAAATAGTGAGTTTTAAATAATATGAAAATAAAACTAACAAAGAAAAATTCTCTACCAAAACATAAAAAAGACGGACGAATAAATCCGCATCGTTTTTGGATTATACTTATCACCGCTTTTATTTTGGTGCTTACTATTGAAATCATACTCTTTACATATTTTTTTGTGGTTTCTTCAAGGAATTTGGATGCCCCAGCTCTTCCAAGACTTGATACCAATAGTGGTCAAATAAAAAGATTGGGTGATCAAATCAAAAAAACGGAAGATGCTGTCTCTTCTAGAGAAGGAGTATCCCAGGCTTCACAAAATTCGTCTCCTATAGTACAGTAAGAGCACCTCGGTAAATCGGATTTACATGACTGCCCTTGTAGTTAAATGGATATAACTGCGGACTTCTAAGCCGTTATTCTAGGTTCGATTCCTAGCGAGGGCACAACAAAATAAAAAGAGCATGCGCTCTTAGCTCAGTGGTAGAGCAGCGCTTTTACACAGCGAAGGTCGGGGGTTCAAATCCCTCAGGGCGCACAAAAACAAAAAACCCAGGAATATCCTGGGTTTTTGTTTTACATTTTCGCTTCTTCTCTTAGTTTTCTAAGTTCTTCTGCATATTCTTCTTGGCTACCATAGAAAGTAGTACCATCTGGCATTTCGTGGGCCATTTTAGGATTTCCTTTGGCGTCGAATTTTTCAGCATCTACTGAGCTAAGAGGGGATCTTTCGATATTTTCCATAACTATTGACAATTAAGTGATAATAATATATAATATACTAGAACCATAAAATTGTCAACTTGGAAAATAATAAAAACCTCATCTTTTTAAGAGGTGAGTTTAATCCTGCTCTTGTTAAATTTTTAAAGGAAGCCCTAAGACTTGTTAACCTTAAAAAAGAAATAGTTATAAGGGTTAATTCTCACGGTGGGAATGTTCATTCAATGAATGTTATGAGTGCCTTTTTGTATTACTTAATTAAGTATTATAAGGTTGTAGTAAAATTTGAAATAGAACACATTGAATCAGCCGCTTTGATGTTTGCTATAAACTTTCCAATAAGAATAGCAAACCCACAAAGTACCGGCTCTATACATCTTCCCGTCTTGAGAAAAGACCAGCATAGCTATCAAAACAAAGAAGAAGAGGCAATAAGTTTTATATCTTCTAGAACAAAATTAACAAAATTTGAAGTAAAAAAACTAAACGGGACAAAATTAGATTCTGAAAAACTATATCAGTTCGGTATAGCCACAGAATTTGTCCAAGATTTTTTGTAGAGGTCACAATGATTTATCAAGTGGCCTCTTTTTGTTATGCTTACATTACATGCAACCTTCAATTCTAATAGAAACAAAAGATTACCTCATCATTAACAAGCCTGCTGGTTTGGTTGTGCATGCAGACGGAAAAACAAACGAACCAACACTCGTAGACTGGGTGGTAAAGGAGCGACCAGAAATGGTTGGCATAGGAGAGCCTATACATCTAGGTGATCAAACCATAGATAGGCCAGGTATAGTGCATAGACTCGACAGAGAAACTTCAGGAGTTATGGTTTTAGCAAAAACTGCCGAGTATTTTGATTTTCTTAAAAATGCTTTTAAAAATAGAAATACAGAAAAGAAATATAATGCTTTTGTTTGGGGTCAGCTTAAGGAGGATGAGGGAATTGTAGATGTGCCTATTGGTCGTAGCTCAGGAGACTTTCGTAGGTGGCAATCAGGGCGAGGTATTCGAGGTGAAGAGCGAGAAGCAATCACAAAATGGAAGTCACTATTTAGATTTGAAGATGAAAAAGGAGAACCTTTTTCTTTTCTAGAACTTTTTCCAAAAACTGGTCGGACTCATCAGCTTCGAGTTCATATGAAATATCTCCAAAGGCCTATTGTTTCTGATGGTCTTTATGCTCCAAGTAAAAGGCAAGCCTTAGGGTTTAGTAGGGTGGCCCTGCATGCTAGGTCTATATCTTTTAAGGATTTATCTGGAAATGATGTTTATGTAGAAGCTCCTTACCCCGCTGATTTTGAGGAGGCCCTTGCTAGGTATACTAAAATATGATAAAGTTTCGGCCTATATGGAACCTATGGCATTTACAACTATAGACGTAGCAGGACGCAAGGCCCTTGATTTCAAGTCAGGAGACAGTGTTCGTGTTTGGTCAAAAATCGAAGATAAAGGAAAATACAGACTCCAGGCTTTTGAGGGGCTCGTTCTTTCTCGCAAGCACGGTCTCACACCATCAGCGACATTTACGGTTCGAAAGGTAAGTAACGGTGTAGGAGTAGAGCGTATTTTCCCTCTATTTTCTCCAATGATCGATAAAATTGAAATTACAAAGAAAGCTAAAACTCGCCGAAGTAAGCTCTACTACATAAGAGACAAGGCAGTAAAAGAAATTCGTCGAAAAATGAAGCAAATAGTTTTGGGTAAGAGCTCATCGGTTTCAAATGAAGTAACAGAAGAAACAGAAGAATCTCCAAAAGAAGAAGTCTCAGAATAAAGACAAAAAGAACCGTCCAATGGGCGGTTCTTGCTTTAAAAGACGGATTTGTTATATTGAATTTGTTACTTTTAATAAAAATGCGTGGGTGGCGAAACTGGTAGACGCACTACCTTGAGGTGGTAGCCCCAGCAATGGGATGGAGGTTCAAGTCCTCTCTCACGCACAAAATAAAAAATCCCCATGGGGAATTTTTTATTTTGTACTCTGCTATAATATTCTCAATGCAAACCATTATCCCAATCCTGATCTCTGTCTTAGGTATTATTGTTTCTTTTTATATTTTTCTAAAAAAAAGAAGACATCAAAAGCTTGCTTGTCCTCGTGAGCATCCTTGTGACTTGGTACTCCATAGTCACTTTTCAAAGACCTTTGGTATTCCAAATGAGTTTTTAGGAATGTTTTATTTTTTAGCAATTTTGGTTCTTATATTTTTACCTCTTTTTGGTTTTTCTCCTGTTTGGGATCTTTATCTACTTTTCTTTTTGATGGTATTTGGCGGACTTTTCTCTATCTATCTCATAGGTCTTCAGGCTTTTGTTATAAGGTCTTGGTGTGCTTGGTGTTTAGGTATTGCTTTTATAAATTTCGCTCTTATCCTTAGTCTTTCTAAAATACCAACAGAAGTCTTTTCTCACCTATTGGCTTCTCAGAAAATTTGGTGGGTGATAGTTCACAACATTGGTTTTATTCTTGGTGTAGGCTCAGCAACCATCGCTGATGTTATGTTCTTTAGATCTATAAAAGATGGGCAGGTTTCTCTAGAAGAGAAGGGGACTATGGATACCCTTAGTAACATCATTTGGATAGCACTTGGAGTTTTGGTTTTAAGTGGTTTTGCACTCTTTCTTCCAGAGAAAGCGAGACTTCTGGCTTCATCAAAGTTTCTCCTTAAGGTTGTAGTGGTTTCAGTTATTATCTTTAACGGATTTTTGTTAAACATGTTTGTTGCTCCATATATGCGAAGGCTATCTTTTGAAGGGACTGTTCCAGCAAAGCGTTTTCGTCGACTAGCTTTTGCTTTGGGGGGTATATCCTTTTCTTCTTGGTACTTAGCTTTCTTCTTAGGGTCTCTTAGAAAAATACACCTTAGTTTTTCAACTGCCATTTTGGGGTATGTTGCTCTCATAGTTTTTGTAATAATAGGTTCTCAGATTATGGAAAGGCATTTAGTCAAAAAACATAAAGCTCTAGATTCTGTTTAGAATTTCTGGTATAACAAGATGCACACATGGGGATTATGGTGTAACGGTTAACACAGAGGTTTGTGGAACCTCTGATTCGGGTTCGATTCCCGATAGTCCCCCATAAAACCAAAAACCCCCTTAGGGGGTTTTTGGTTTTATGCTATCTATTTTTTCTAAATTTAATTATAAGTGTCATCAATGTGTTTGTCGTAATCATGGCTATTGAGTGAAGAGTCGTAGCTATATTATAAGCTCTTAGAGAAATGAGCATCAAAATATGTCTTAGGACATTTGTAATGTATAAAGTAGAAGTTTCGCTTTTTGGTTCAAGCCAAGTTTTTCTAAGAGTAGGAATAAAGGCGGTTACATCTATAGAAACAGCAATGATAACAGAGATAGTCGGGTCTTTGGTTAATATCCAGGGTACAAGTCCGGCCAGGGCTATTATTAAAAATAAAGTATCAATTCTTTTTATATTTTTAAATCCATAACGCAGGGAGAAAATGAAGATAATAATTGTAAATATTTCTGAGGCTGCTGTTGGCAGTGCTCCAATACCAGCACCTTTGGCTAACTGTCCAAAAAAGACAATACAAGAAACAATAGACCAGACAAGCCAGGTGTATGGATGTGGCCTAACTCTTCTTTTAATAATATCCCTTAGATAAGGTAGATTTCCAGCTATGGCTAAAATTGAAGCGATGATAGCTACTGTGGTTTTCATATTTAAATTGTAGCACTGAGCTTTTAGAAGATAAAAACACCCTCTGGTATAATGCTTATATACCAGTCCTAATACTTATATTCTCTATGTATACAAAAGAAAATCTAGAAGCATCAATCTCAAATGAATTTAGAATAATCAAACATCTTTGGGAGAAGATACCAGCAGATACCGAAGGCTATAAACCAACAGAAGGTCAGCGTACTACACTTGAGCTTTTGCAGTACCTCTCTACTATTTTCGCAAATGCAACGCATGTTATTTTTGAAGGGAATATTGAGGCGTATAAAACTGGTCCACTTAAAAGTGAGGAAACAACATTTCATAATTTTGGAGAGAAGATGGATAGCCAGCTTAAGCTTTTGAAAGAAATGTTGGACAAATTTGATGAGGCCGAACTAAATAAGATAATCAATATCTATGGCATGGGAGAAATGACCAAGGGCCGCTATTTGGTTGAGAATCTTTTGAAGTGGGCGTCAGCATATAAGATGCAACTATTTCTATATATAAAAGCTTCTGGAAATACATCTCTTGGTACTTCAAACCTGTGGGGAGGTGTAGATATGCCAACAAATTAAAATAATTAATTAAAATGGATCAAAAAATAATTAAAACAGAAGAAGACTGGAAGCGTGAACTTACCCCTGAAGAATACGAAGTACTCCGTAACAAGGGGACTGAGGCTCGTATGAGTAGTGATTATGTTTATGAGAAAAGCTCTGGAACTTATATGTGCAAGGCTTGTGGCAACCCGCTTTTTGCTAGTAGTGCGAAGTTTGATTCCGGAACAGGATGGCCTTCTTTTGACCAAGCTATACCTGGATCTATAGAAGAAAGGCCAGATGACAGTCATGGAATGCATCGCATCGAAGTCGTGTGTGCTCGTTGTGGGTCACATCTTGGGCATGTCTTTCCTGATGGGCCAACAGAAACAGGAAATCGTTATTGCATGAACGGTATTTGTCTTGATTTACAAAAAACTGAAAAAGAAGACGATGTTAGGGAGCACAATTGGTAAAAACACGGTTTTTTTGCTAAGCTCTCGTTTATGAAAGGCTTCCAAATACTTCTTTTCTACAAATATGTTCATATTTCAAATCCACAAGAAACTAGGGATTGGCTTTTTGATTTGTGTCAGAAGCTTGGGCTTAAGGGGCGTCTTATTGTTGCCACAGAGGGTCTTAATATAACTCTTGAAGGAAAGACAGAGGATACAGAGACTTTTATTAAGGAAATGGAAAAGGATCATCGATTTCTAAACATCCACATGAAGCGTAGTGAGGGAACAGGTAGTGCTTTTCCAAGATTGTCGGTAAAAGTTCGTCCAGAGATAGTCTCTCTTCATCTAGGGGTTTGTGATATTGACCCTAATGTTACAACCGGCATTCATCTTAAACCGGAAGAGCTCCATAAATGGATAGCGGAAAAGAAAGAGTTTTATATTGTTGATATGCGAAATGCCTATGAACACATGGTCGGGAAGTTTGCCGGATCTATTTGTCCGCCTATGGAAAACTTTCGTGATCTGCCAAAGCTCCTTAAGACTATTGAACACTTGAAAGATAAAACCGTGCTGACAGTATGTACTGGCGGAGTTCGCTGCGAAAAAGCAAGTGGCTATCTCATTACTCAAGGATTTAAAGACGTGTATCAACTCGATGGAGGAATAGTTTCTTATATGGAGAAGTACCCAAATGAGGACTTTGAAGGTAAGCTCTATGTCTTTGATGGACGTGTAGCCATGGGCTTTTATACTGATGATCCAAAGCATAAAATAATAGGTAAGTGCATCTCTTGTGATGCTCCGTCAGAAAATATCGTGGACTGTCGAGAGTTTGGTTGTAACGGACAGTTCATACTTTGTGACTCATGCGAAAAGAAACAAATAGAAAAGAGGGGGCATACTCATTGTGTTAAAAATTGCAAAAAAGTCTATCAGTCTCCAATAGGAAAATTTTGGGGTAAAATAAAATCAGTATTTAAATAATATGGAAGCCACCCCAATACAAAAAGGAACTTTACACCCACTGACTTTGGTGACAGAAGAAATAGTCAGTATTTTCGAAAAGCAGGGATTCTCTGTCGTTTCCGGTCCAGAACTTGAAGATGAGTATCATAACTTCGATGCTTTAAATGTCCCCAAAGACCATCCGGCTAGAGATATGCAGGACACATTTTTTATCAAAGATCGTCCTGGTTATGTGCTCCGCACTCATACTTCTCCTGTGCAAATTCGATATATGGAAAAACATACAGCCCCATTTGCAATCATTGTGCCAGGCAAGGTATTTCGTAACGAAGCAACAGACGCAACTCATGAAATGCAGTTTCATCAGGTAGAAGGATTGGTTGTCGGCGAGGGTATCAATGTCGAGCATATGAAAGGCGTATTGCTTGGGTTTTTCAAAGAGTTGTTTGGTGAACAAACAGAAATCCGCTTGCGACCGAGCTTTTTCCCGTTCGTTGAACCAGGGTTTGAGGTTGATGTAAAAGTCGGCGTAAAATGGT
>JBDHUQ010000018.1:0-10822 GCA_039809205.1 Minisyncoccia bacterium
GCACGAGACATAGTTTCTCGGTTGTGAGTGACCACTATGAGTTGAGAATACTCGGATAGTCTCTCTACCATATCTCCATATCGGCGAGAGGTGGCCTCATCAAGTGCAGCATCAATTTCGTCGAGTACCAAAAATGGTGGTGGATTTACTTGCGAGATGGCAAAGAGAAGAGCAATAGAAACGAGACTTCTTTCTCCACCAGAGAGCATGTTTAATTCTTTGACTTTTTTCTCAGGCAAGTTTACATGCACTTCTATCCCCCTCTCAAATCCTTCTTCACCCTCATCAAGGATTTCCATCTCCTCCATTTCTTCTTCTGAAAGTTTTTTCTTTCTTTTCTTTTCAATTGTTACAGAGAGAAAGGCGCTACCTCCACCAAACATTGTTTTGAAAAATTCTCCAAAGCGTTCGTTTATTTTTTCTACTCCTTTTGTGAATTGCTCATCCAAAACCTTTTTAAGATCAATAATTAAAACTTCTAGATTTTTGGTACTACTTTCTATATCTACCAATTCTTTGGTCAAAAAAGCATCACGCTCCACTGTTGACTTATACTCTTCAACCACCTCGTTGCCTATGCCACTGTGCTCTTCCAATCGTATTTTTAATCGATCAATAGAACGCTGAAGGTCATGCATATCTAATCCTTCTTCTGGCTTTAAGTTCTGAAGAGAATGCAAGAAAGCTGGACCAAAGAGAAAGCCCGCTTCTTTTATTTCTTGATCAAATCTCTCCTTTCGTTCAACGAAAGCACTCTTGCTAACAGCTAAGATTTGAAGTTCAGACTCACATTGTTTGATTTCAGAAGAAATTCTGTATTTTGTCTCTGTGCTTGTAGCACTAGTACGAATAAATTCTTCACGAGCTAATTCAAGAGTGCTTATATTTTTTTGTAAGTCTTGTTCTTTAGCTATAAGCGGAGAAAGTTCTTTCTGAAGAGCTTCTAATTCTAGTACGGTAGCCCTGATATCTGGTAAATTAGTATTTGAAGAAACCTCAGGATTATTTTTCTCAGGTTGCCTTTGTTTCAGACTCTCAACAAGAGGTATGAGTTTATTTAGTGCTGTTTGAGTTTCTTCTAGGCTCTTAGCTTCTCTTATAGAAACTATGAAAAACTCTATATCACCCAAAAGTTGCTTATATTCTGTAGGAGAAAAAACAATACTAGGACCAGTTGATATAGGGGCAGAATTTTGAGTTGAAACCATAGATCTGTGAGCTTCAATCATACCCTCAAGTCGACCTATTTTTTGTTCTAAAGTGCGACGTTTGTCTTGAAGCGCTCGGATTTCTAATTTTTGTTTTTCAATCTGACTTATTATAGTTTCACTTTTTTCAAGCCCCACATCAGAAAGACCGTTCAACTCTTTTTCTAAGTCTTTTTTCCTGTTTTCTATTAGAGAAGTTGCTTCCCTTATCCTGAGGTCTTCTTTTGCAAGATGTATTTTCTCTGCACCCAAAAATCTACTAAGAGCACCTTGTAGCTCATCTCTGATAACTCTACCCTTTTCTATTTTTTCAACTTGTTTTTTGAGAAAAGTAAGATGAGGGGCAAGCTCTCGGCGTAAAGACTGTACTTCTTTTAAGGTATTGCGAGTTTTCTCTAACTTAGATTCACTCTCTTTAATCCTATGATGATAAACCTTAAGACCAAGAGCATCTTCGAGTATTTCTCTCCTATCTTTGGCATTGGCACGGAGAATTCCGTCCGCCTCCCCTTGAGAAATAATATGGTGACCAGAAGCCCCAATATTTACAGAGGAGAGAAGTTCTATCATTTGTTTAAGTCGGATTTCTGTACCATTTAAAGAGTATTTACTAGTTCCGTCTGCAAAAATCTCACGAGTAAAAGTAACACTATCAAACAATAGTGGACTTTTTGTATCCCCAGTATCAAAATTGAAAACTTTATCAGAATTATCGAAGGTTATAGAAACATAAGCTCGAGATAATTTAGGAGCTCCAGAACCACCTCTAAATATAAGATCAGCACCGCTTTTACCTCTCATGCTTTTCATAGACTGTTCACCTAGAACAAAACGAAAGGCCTCAACTACGTTACTCTTCCCCGAGCCGTTTGGGCCCACCACAGCAGTAACAGGTGAACTAAAAGAAAGCATCGATTTTTTGGCGAAGCTTTTAAACCCTGATATCTCGATTTGCTGAAGACGCATTACAAACTTATTATAACAAAAAATCCTCAATAATTGAGGATTTTTTGTTTATTACCAGCCTTTCTTCTCTAAAGCAGCCTGAGCGGCAGCTTGTTGTGCCTCTTGCTTACTTCTACCTTTTCCTTCGGCTATTTTTTTATCTCCAAAGAAAACTCCAACAGTAAAGAACTTGTCATGGTCTGGGCCAAGCTGTCCTAAAACTTGATAACTTGGAGTAACACCGAGACGCTCTTGAGCTTCTTCTTGGATATGACTTTTTGGATCACGCCAAAGTTTTTTCTTAATAATTTCAGCTAGTTTTGGTATCAAAGTCTTTTTAATAAATTTTTCACAAACATCATAGCCTTGATCTAGATAAAGAGCACCAATAAAAGACTCGTAAGCATTAGCCAAAATAGTTTGGCGAGCTCTACCGGTGTCCTTGCTCTCACCTTTTGAAAGGAGTAGATACTCATTCATGCCGAGCTCTTGTGCCACCCCTGCTGCCACAATAGCATTCACCAAAGCACTCCTATAGGCTGTCAGGTCACCTTCAGCTTGGTCTGGATAAGAACTGAACAAATGATCGGTTACAACAAGCTCAAGAACAGCATCTCCCAAGAACTCCAGACGCTCGTTATGAGAAAGACCTGACTTAGGATTTTCATTTATATATGAGCGATGAGTAAAGGCCTGTTGCAGTACTTCTAAATTTTTAAATTTTATACCTATAGATTGTTCAAATGAACTAAAATCTTTCATATCAATAATTTAGAGAAAGTATAAAGTGGAATGTAGCTCCTTTATAAAGGCTACGCTCTACTTTCTACTCTCTGTTTTTAGAGTTAATAATTTCAACCGCCTTAGCGATTGAGGGCAATATATCATCATAAATAGTTAAGTCAACCAAGGATTCTGGTTCCATCCAACCTGCCTTATCTAGGCCACCATTACTCTTAAGTTCAAGTTCTTTATATGGGGCTTCCATCAAAAAGTAAGCCACTACCTTTAAAATTTTCTTTTTTTCAGGATGAGAAGCTACATATTCTATCTTTCCAATCTCTTCTACAATCTTGGCATCAAGACCTAGTTTTTGCTTAACGCTTCTTATAGCAGTGTCTTCATATTTTTCCCCTTCTTCTGCTCCGCTTTTTACTAAAGTCCAATATCCAAAAACATCATGAACAAGAGCAACCAACGTCTTTCCTTCATGATGAGTAAAAATAATTCCACCCGCTTTAGCTTCAACTGGAAGTTTAGAAATATCAATAGGTTCCTCTGGTTCCTTTATCTTTGAAGCTTTAGGTTTGGTTGTTTGGTCTTTCCCTGGTTCTCCTATCTCTTTGTAAACCGCACCAAGAACACCGTTAACAAACTTTCCGCTATTTTCTCCCCCAAAAGTCTTGGCTAGCTCTATAGCCTCGTTAATAGCAACCTTAGGAGGCACTTGTTCACGGTCTCCAAAGAGAAGTTCAGCAAGGCCCATTCGAAGAACACTTCGATCTACATTTGAAATCTTCTCTATTGGCCACTCAGGAGCTGCCTTTGTGATAATGTCATCTATAACTGCCTGTTTCCGTTGTACTGTCTCTCCAAGAGAATACATGAAGTCATTGTCAGAATGCCCAGGAGCAAACTCAACAACATTTCTATCAATAATACCTTTTAGCCCTTCCGGCTTTCCTGAAAGGTCCCATTCGAAAAGTGATTGAAGAACAATAGATCTTGAGAGGTGGCGATTTGCCATGGTTTTTTATTTTTTAGCTTTTTTCTTTGTTGCTACTTTTTTTGCAGGCTTCTTACCTTGCTTTTTCATAACCTTCTTAACTGGATCTCCAGTAACAGATCGTCCTTTGTACATACCACTTAGACTTGCTCTGTGGCGAATGTGCATTTCACCTGATGCGTCTTTTGAAAGAGCTGGGCTCTTAAGTGCGTGATGACTTCTTCGGTTTGCAGTATGACTGCGTGTGTGTCTCATTCTTACTACCATATGGAAATAATCATACTATATATGCATAAAAATAGCAAAAACTTTCAACCAAAAAGAAACGGTGGTATAGTTTTGCTATGAACATAGAACACACAAGACATTCCTTAGCCCACCTTTTGGGGGCTGCTGTTATGAATCTATATCCTGATGCAAAACTCACGCTTGGGCCTGCAATTGAAGATGGTTTTTACTATGATGTAGCCTTTAGTAAAAATATAAGTAGCGATGAATTACCAAAAATAGAAGCTAAAATGCGAGAATTGCTTCCCTCTTGGAAAGAAGTATCTCACAAAGAAGTTTCAAAAGGGGAAGCTCTAGAGTACTACAAAGGTAACGAGTTCAAAATAGAGCTAATAAATGAAATATCAGAAAAAGGTGAAAAAATCACTCTCTACACCATGGGTGACTTTACTGATCTATGTCGTGGCGGACACACTGATGACTTAAGCGTTATAGACACAGAAAGTTTTAAGCTAGACAGGATAGCTGGAGCATACTGGAGAGGTAACGAGAAAAATCCTATGCTTACTCGTATATACGGTCTTGCCTTTGAATCTAAATCAAAGCTTGATGAATATCTTCATATGCGTGAAGAGGCAGAAAAAAGAGATCATCGAAAGGTTGGAAAGGAACTTGGTCTATTTACCTTTTCTCAAACTGTTGGGCAAGGACTTCCTATATGGCTTCCTAAAGGAGCAACGATTAGGCGCGAACTTGAAAGGTTTATCGTTGATACTGAGCTTAACTGGGGTTATCTGCATGTGAATACGCCTGATATTGCCAAGCTTGATCTATATAGGAAAAGTGGGCACTATCCTTATTACAAAGAAAGTATGTACGCCCCTATTGTTATAGATGATGAGGAATTCATGCTTCGACCAATGACCTGTCCACACCACTTTGAACTTTTCTCTGATAGTCCAAAAAGTTATCGTGATCTACCTATGCGCATTGCCGAACTTGCAAAGCTATATCGCTACGAAGCTTCAGGAGAGCTCTCTGGTTTGGTACGTGTCCGAGGATTTTGTTTAGCTGATGCACATATAATATGTGCCGACCCAAAACAAGCTCAAGACGAAGTAGCAAGAGCCCTAGATCTCATAGAATATGTAGCAGGTGTTTTCGGACTAAAAAGAGACACAGACTACTGGTATCGACTTTCTCTTGGAGATCGAACTGACGACAAAAAGTATTATAAAAATGATAGTGCTTGGGATGAAGGAGAGGCACTTCTTAGAGAAACACTAGTAAATAGAGGTTGCAAGTTCTACGAAGCAGAAAATGAAGCGGCTTTTTATGGCCCAAAAATAGATATTCAAATGAAGGATGTTAGGGGTAAAGATAATACCGCATTCACTGTTCAATATGACTTCTGTATGCCAGAGAGATTTAACCTAGAGTACACAGCTGCCGATGGCACAAAAAAACGCCCTCTTGTTGTACATAGATCTTCTATCGGGGCTATTGAGCGCGTCATGGCTTTTCTCATCGAACACTATGCTGGTGCTTTTCCTATATGGCTCTCTCCTCTTCAAGTTGCAATACTGCCAGTCGGAGAATCTCATGAAGAATATGCGAAAGAAATTACAGATGCTCTAAAAAAATCAGGGGTACGAGCTGAAAGTTGGACCGATGATGGACTAGGTAAAAGAATTCGCAAGGCGAAAGTGGAAAAAGTGCCCTATCAGATTGTGATTGGAGACAAAGAAAAAGAAGCTAAGACTATCACTGTAGAAGGACGAAATGATTTGAAGCTCGAACAAGTTAGCTTAGAGGATTTCATTAAAAGAATTTCTGAAGAGATAAAAAACAGAAAAGATATAGTATAATAAGGGTATGGAACAAAACAATTTATACAACTTGATGCATCAATTGACCCAAGAATCAAAAAGCTTGTGGCGTATTAACAACAACTACATGGGCGAATCCCTGACTGATGAAGAAAAAGCTTTCTGGAAAAAGCTGTCCGAAGATAAGGAATCCCATATCACTGAACTCAAAGCTCTAATAAAAAATCACTTAAAATAAAAGAAAAAGCCATCTTTAGGAGATGGCTTTTTCTTTTAGACTTATATATGCTAGATTAGAGAAAAATAAGTCAGTATGCAAAGTAACCTTCCTGTATGTCCTGGATGCAATCAAGTACTACCGAATAATGGAATTTGCCCTAGGTGTCAGACTCATAATATAGGCCACTTACAAAAACAAGAGCACGAAAAAAACCGCCGAGAGCTTATTAAAAAGATTGTTGAGACTACACCAAATTTCGGTAACATTGACCCACTTGTTCCTAAAACAGAAGCAAAAGTTATTACTATGAACTTCTTAAAAGGCGGTACTTAGCAAAGGCTATTTCTAAAGGAAATAGCCTTTTTACTTAGGTTTGACTTTTGAAGCCTTAAAGAGTAGTCTCTAGAAAAACTACTTTGTTATGAAACATGTATACAGACCTACTGATAAAAGCCATACAAATTGTGGAGGCAAGATCCTTGAACAGTTCAGCAAAAAAGACCCTCAACCTGAAAACTCTGCTGCTCCAAATCAAAAAATTTGTACAACAGGATTTTATTGTGAAAAATGCGGCCAAGCGTTTGGAGGACCTTTATTTAAAGAGACAGAGATCTTATTTAAAATCGGGACAGAATTGCTTTTCGAACTTACCTGTATTGAAATATTCCTTACAAGGAAATTCAACCCTATGGAGATACCTTTCTCTTTGGGAAAGGAGCTTGTTAAAAAAGCCTCAAAAATGGATAAAGGTGATGTTTTGTATTTCTCCTACTCAGACAAAAACAATTCGAACTTCAACGATCAAAGTTGTCTTGCTGGGTTTGTCAGACTTGAACCTAAGGGAGATTCACCACTTTTCACCTTAAGCAAAGAAGCTTTTTCTTTCCAACCGTAAAATTACTAAAGCCCCTTCGCAGGGGCTTTTTATTATATATCCAGATTTGCCATTTTGGCATTTGATTGAATGAAGGCTTTTCGTGGAGCAACCTCACTTCCCATCAGAGTATCAAAGACTTTGTTTGCTTCTTCGGCGTCTTCTACCTTAACTTGCTTTAGAACCCGTCTTGCTGGATCCATCGTTGTTTCCCAAAGCTCATCTGCATTCATTTCTCCAAGACCTTTGTAGCGCTGAATAGAAACTTTTGGTGCTTTCTTTGTTTTTACTTCTTCCTCTTCCGGAACTTCCTCAGCCACTTCATCACCTTCATTTGAATCATCAATTTCTTGGACACCTTCGACACCCAAACTTTTTAATACTTTTGCTTTGTCTTCATCAGTATAAGCATAGAAAAGCTCTTTACCTTTCTTGATTTTATAGAGCGGTGGTTGAGCAATGTATACATATCCTGCATCTATAACAGAACGGAAGTACCTGTAGAATAATGTAAGAATAAGAGTAGTAATATGTGAACCATCGACATCTGCATCGGTAGCTATAACTATTTTATGGTATCGCATCTTATCTAGATCAAATGTGTCTCCAATCGATGAGCCCATAGCAATCACCAGATTTTTAATTTCCTGAGAAGCAAGCATTTTATCAAGCCGTGCTCTTTCAACGTTTAAGATTTTACCTCGTAGTGGCAAAATAGCTTGAGTTCTTCTATCTCGCCCCATCTTGGCAGTACCACCCGCAGAGTCTCCCTCAACAATAAAGATTTCTGATTCAGAAGCATCTTTACTCTGGCAATCAGCCAGCTTTCCTGGAAGAGTCATCCCTTCAAGTGCCCCTTTTCTAAGAATAGAGTCCTTGGCTGCTTTAGCGGCCTTACGCGCTCGAAGAGCCATCAAAACTTTGTTAATAATGGCTTTTGCTTCATCTGGATGTTCTTCAAGAAATGTACCAAAAGCATCTCCAAAGACTGTAGTAGTTGCACCTTGAGCCTCCATTGAACCAAGCTTGGCTTTTGTTTGACCCTCAAATTGGATCTCAGCAAGTTTTACAGAAATAACAACAGTAAGCCCCTCAAGGACATCATCGCCTGATAGAGGTCCGTCTGAATCTTTAATAATATTATTTTTCTTTCCGTAAGTATTTAGAAGTCTAGTAAGCGCAGTTTTGAAACCGGTCACATGAGTACCGTGTTCAGGGTTATAAATGTTGTTAGCAAAAGGGACGATTCGGGCAGAAATATCATCAACATACTGAAGTGCAATTTCTACTCCAACATTGTCCTGTTCTTTTTCACAGTAAAAAACTGTATCGTGGATAGGTCTTTGAAGTTGGTTGTAGTGACGAACCATAGACTGGATACCGCCTTCAAAATAGTAGGTTGTTGACGGAGCTTCAATACCTTGATCCTTGAACCAGAATGTCTTGGTACTATCTATTTTTCCCTCTACATCTCGCGCATCTATCACAGTTACGCGAAGCTTTTTCACGAGGTACGCCTGCTGTCTGAGTCGATCGATGATGGTTTTTGCGTCAAAAGTGATTCCTTCCTTGAAAATAGTTGCGTCAGGCTTAAATGTAATAATTGTACCGTTATATTTAGTCTTGCCAATCTTCTTTACTGAAGCTTTTTTATTTCCTTGAGAATACTCTTGCACAAAAATTTCTCCTTCACGATGCACTTCAGCACGTGTATAGTCTGAAAGTGCGTTCACCACAGACGCCCCTACTCCGTGAAGCCCTCCAGATACTTTATATCCTGATCCATCGCCTCCAAACTTTCCCCCGGCATGAAGCGTCGTCATCACTGTCTCAAGTGCAGATACTTTTGTCTTTGGATGAATCCCTGTAGGAATACCGCGACCGTTGTCTACCACACGCACATGATCATCTGGGAGCAGTGTCACTTCAATAGTGTTGGCATGCCCTGCCATGGCTTCATCGCGAGAGTTATCAAATATTTCCCACACCAAATGATGGAGTCCATCAGGTCCTGTAGAACCGATATACATCCCCGGACGACGACGCACAGGTTCAAGCCCTTCAAGCACTGAAATCTGCTCTGCTCCATAGTTTTTTGCCTTGTCGTCTTTTGCCATTTTGTGTCGATAAAATAAGGGTTTTGTAACGATTTATTATAGCAAATTTTCAGCCTTTCTTCTATTTGACATAAGTATTATTTAGTGCTTTAATTATATTAGAAACTCCTTTTCACCAAAAAACTCTTGAATGAAAAATGACAAACTGTGGGGCTGGGTTACCAAAATCTTAGTCTTCACCTATGTCACCTTTGGTGGTGGCTATGAATTGTATTCCGGCTTAAACACTGGACATGTCCACTCGAGCTTTATCTTTGCATTCCTATCTGGCTCAATCTTCATTGGAAGAATTGGGTATGGGATAACGTCTGGGGCAACCAAAACTATCCCGGCAGACATATATGGCCTCATAGTCATGTGGGCGGTAGCATTTACAAGATTATACTTGAACGGACTGTAAGTTTTGAACCCGCTTTTAAAAGAGCGGGTTTATTTTTTAAACACTTTTGCGAGTGCGCAGTACTCGCACTCTACTTGCGCCCCATACCCTTTGTGGTGGCATTCGCGATGTACCCACTCCCCACCCTTGAGGGCTTTATCGTACTCTCCAATATCTCGAATAAGGAGATCTATTTGTTCATCACTAACACGTGTTTCGTACAACGCATGTTTGTCTTTTGCATCAGCTTCCACAAAAAGGAGCCGAGATCGCAAAACATCCTTTTTTTCTACAAGACGCACAAGGTATGAATACATCACGAGTTGGCGCATGTAGTCCGAAAGCCTCCCTTCTTCCGTCTCTTTTTCTATCACTCCTGCAGTTTTTACTGTACCGGTTTTGAAATCAGTCACGACCATAGTTCCGTCTGGAAATCGCTCAGTGAGGTCTATTTTCCCATACAGTTGCAAATGCGGGAACGCTAGATCTTTGCCTGACAATGACCGTTCACTTGTTCGATCTTTTGCCAGATGTGGATAATATGTAGCGAGCCAACGATGCACTGCAAGTATTGCATCTTTGTGCAAATACTTCCTTTCTTTTTCATCGTGTACTCCTTCTCGAACAAGTTCTTCGGTAACTTTCTCTATAATAGCGTCATCACTTGGTGTTGTTTCTGCTTTCAAGATATATTCGATAGTACTATGTACCGCGCTTCCAAGTGCAAGCGAAATACTCTTGGTTTCAGGTAGTCGCAAAAAATTTCTAAAATACCATTTCCATGGACAATCAAAAAAGTTATTTAGTAGTGTCACAGAAACTTTTACACTTTCATAATTTTCTTTTACATATTTTTTAATCTCTTCTAAAGTATCTTCTTGTTTGTGTTCTCTTATAGGAACAAAGCTCTCTAGTCCATGACTTAGCAACAGACTTTCATTTTGCTTTGCATCTGAAAATATAAAGTGGTCTTTTGAAAGATCTTTTATCATTTGAAGTGATGATAACTCTCTACCTTCATAGCCTTTATTTGCAAAAGAAATAGTACAAAACTCTTTGGCTCGAGTAATAGCTACATAAAGCTCTCGTTTAGCGGATTCTAGATCCCGCTCTGAAAGTTTCATTTTAATAGATTCTGGGAGAGTAAAAGCTTGCTTTTTTTGACTCAAGAAAGTTTCTTCATTCATATGAGCTATCCAGACATATTTGTATTCTAAACCTTTTGATTTGTGTAGCGTCATCACCTCTACCCCCTCGCCCGTATCAAAACTTGCTGTTTGAACTTGTCCGCCGTAT
>JBDHUQ010000019.1:0-10722 GCA_039809205.1 Minisyncoccia bacterium
CCTTTTTGGTTGAGCAATATATTTCTGGCACAGAAGTTGCTGTTGGTGTTATTGATAAATTTAGAAATAAAAAAGAATATGTCTTGCCCGTGGTTGATATAGAGAGCCCAAGTCGCGGTGTTCTCTCTAACGAAATACGCAAAAATGATTCTTATAGTAGAGGGTCATCAAGGCTTCGAGCAGACGAGCGTGAGCAACTCAGTGAACTTGCTCAGAAACTACATCGAAGTTTGGGGGCGAAAGATTATTCTCAAAGCGAGTTTATCATTGATCGCTTTGGCAAAGTTTGGTTTTTAGAGACTGACACTCATCCGGCACTACATCCTGAGGCTCCTTTTTATAAAGCCTTACAAGCTGTGGGGGCAACTCTTACAGAATTTGTAAAGAGTGTGTTGGATAAATAGGGTATACTACTTGTATGGAACCAGTGGCGACAAAGAAAACAAAAGTAATATTTAGACTGTTTATTTTATTTGCACTTATCTCTATAGGACTTACTTATTATAAGTACATGATTAAGAAAGACTTTGAAGTTGTGACTCAAGAAGAATAATTTGACTTTTTACTAAAATAGTGTTATTATAAAAGAGAAATATTAAAAACAATGAATAAAGAAATTTTAGGTTTAATAGCTGGTGGAATACTACTCTTAGCGTATGGGATGTATATCTATACCATGTGGTGGGGTAAAACTCGTCCCTCTAGAAGTTCGTGGTGGATATTGACGGTTGTTTGGGGGGTTATTCTCTTAAGCTCTATGTCATTTAATCCAGATAAAAACTTCATTGATATGACAAGCTTTTGGATTACGATTGCTTCTATCTTGGGTTCTCTCACTGTGGCCATCTCAAGTCTTTGGCGTGGTAGTAATAAAAAAGAAGAGAATTGGACAAAGTATGATACTCGCTCAGCCCTTTGTGCTGGCGTGGCCTTAGCTCTTTATTTTATTTTTCATCGTCCCGAAGTGAGTTTTATCTTTGCTATCTTGGCTGACTTTTCTGGATTATTCCCAACGATTGAGAATGCAAAAAACTATCCTGATCAAGAAGACCTAACAGCGTGGATTATAACTGTTGCTAGCTGTATTGTTGGCGTAATCGCTGTACCAGATTGGGGGTTATCTTTTCAAAGCGCTTCCAATTGGGCGATCCCAGTTTATCTCGTGATTGTCGACTCAATAGTGGTATTCTTTATTGTTAGAAGATTCTTTGCTAAGAAAAAACCTATTTAAAAAAAGACAAAACAAAATGTCCCGATATCGGGACATTTTTTATTTAACTATTTAGTTCTTCTTCATCGATATTCATTCGAGAGAAATATGTATCATCGAATTTATTGTAGTCACAAAGAAGTTCTTCTCCTTCTTGAATATCACGATTTGCCACATCTTGTCTTGGGGTAGAATCAATGTTGGTATTTTTTGAGTGATTTATGTATCGTTGATTATCAGCACAAAGCACCAATTTATTTAAATCTTTATCTAAATATGCGTAATATAAAATATAGCTTTTTTGTAATTGTGGCAAAGCATCAACTTCTTCTTGTGTAAAAGAGACGTCAAACTTTGGATCGTATTCCCAAGTAACTGTTCCTTTTGGTATAAACTCTCCGGCAAATAAACCTGTTCCGTGCACTTCGCTTCTTTTTATAAAGTTCTTTATTTTGAGCATTTTTTTATTCTGTATAAGTTGCTATACTGTATGTACTACAACACATTTTATCACATCTTTATAATATAAACTACCAATACATGAATCCAGCGTTATGTAATTTTGATGGACCAAGTTGGCTTATCATTTCTAGCAATGTTCCCCCTTTAATTTATTATTCCTATGGAATCGCACTTTTTTCAGCTCTAGTCTTTGGACTTTTGGTATTTTCTCGAGGACGTAATAAATTGGCTAATCAAACACTTCTTTTCATGCTTCTATCTTTTTCGGCTTGGATAGTTGCAAGTATATTTTTTTGGGCAACAAATAGAAGTGACGTAATAATGTTTACCTGGGCAGTTACGCTTCTTGTTGAGCCTATGGTTTATGCTGGCGCTCTTTATCTTATGATGGTAATAGCAGGTAAAAAAGATCCTAGTTTTGGTTCAAAGCTCGCTATTTTTTCACTTTTTCTGCCAATTTTGTTACTACTTCCTAGTGTCTATAGCCTGAGTGGTTTTGATTTAAGTTCTTGTTTGGCAGTAGAAGGTCCGATTGCATTCTACTATACCTATGCAATTGAAATCTTCTTCACGCTTTGGTTGGTCATATATTCTTTAAATCAATATGCTAAAAATAAAGACTCTCGTGCTCGACATGAAATTTTATTTATGTTGGTGGGGATCATTCTTTTATTGGTCGCGTTTGCTTCCGGAAATATTATAGGCAGTATTACCAATGACTGGAACACTGCTCAAATTGGTCTATTCGGAATGCCAATTTTTATTGGCTTTCTTTCATACAGTATTGTTAAATTTAAAACATTTAATATAAAACTTTTGGCTACACAAGCCCTAGTTACAGCACTAGTAATTTTAATAGGCTCACAATTTTTCTTTGTTAAAGTTTTCTTAAACCAAGTTTTAACGGCCATAGCCTTTATTGTGATTCTTGTTTTTGGCAACCTGCTTATTAAGAGTGTTAAGAGAGAGGTTAAACAAAGAGAAAGATTAGAAGCCTTAACCCAAGAACTTGAAAATGCAAATCTAAAACTTAAGGGTCTAGATAAACTGAAGACTGAGTTCCTTTCACTTGCTTCACATCAACTTCGTTCACCATTAACAGCTATTAAGGGTTACGCTTCTATGCTTCTTGAAGGTGCTTTTGGAAAAATGGATGGAAAGCAAGAGGAGTCTATAAAACGTATTTACACCTCAGCTCAAGGGTTGGTTAATACTGTTGAAGATTTGCTCAATATTTCCAAAATAGAACAGGGAGGGCTTAAATATGTATTTTTACCAACTGATTTGGCACAAATTGTCACCGATCTTTATAACGAAATGAAGGTTCCTGCTGAAAGTAAGAATCTTGATTTTAGTTTGGATATAGAAAAAGATAAGAAGTTTACGATAAATGCTGATCCAGTAAAAATAAAACAAGTCCTACTTAACCTCACTGATAATAGTATTAAATACACCCAAAAAGGGTTCGTTAAACTCTCTCTTAAGAGAGAAGAGAATGTTGTGATTTTCTCTGTTACAGACAATGGAATGGGTATTTCTCCAGAAACTAGAGTTAAGCTTTTTGAAAAATTTAGTCGCGGAGAAGAGAGCGGTAAAACAAATACAGGGGGGAGTGGTTTAGGGCTTTATCTAGCCAAGCAAATTGCCAATGCTCACAAGGGCGATGTGACAATTGAGTCAGCTGGAGTAGGGCAAGGATCTACTTTCTCTGTAACGATACCAGCTATTATTGAAGCTTAGTACCATTTGGCGTATCTAAGACTTCATATCCTAGAGATTCAAGTTCTAATCTTAACTTATCTGACGTAATAAAATCTTTTTCTGTTCTGGCTTTATCTCTTTTTAGAACTAAATTTTGAGCTTCTACTGTAATAGTAAATATTGGGATATCTTTTAGATTAAGCCCCAAGACCTGATCTAGGTCTAATAATGTTGCCCAAAGGTCTTTCTTATCATGATTTTTGTCATTTAGTATTTCGAATATTACAGCTAGAGCTTTTGCCATGTTTAAGTCTTCAGATATGGCTTCCAAGAAACTATTTTTATATTTATCTACTACCTTTCCTCCGGTCCCAGACTTTGCTCCAAATGATCTTATTCTATTTAATGTTTTGTTTGCTGATTCTAGTGATTCCCAAGTGAAATTAAGAGGTTTACGGTAACTTGTGCCCATAACCAAGATACGCATTGCTATAGGATCAATATTTCTAGATTGTATATCATCTAAAGTATAGAAATTGTGTTTACTTTTACTCATTTTTTCTCCATCTACATTTAGGAATTCATGGTGAACCCAAAAACGAACAAATTCATGCCCTGTAGCACATTCGCTTTGTGCAATTTCGTTTTCATGATGAACAGGTATGTGATCTATGCCACCGGTATGAATATCAATAGTTTCGCCTAGGTATTTCATACTCATAGCAGAGCATTCTATATGCCAACCAGGAAATCCGTCTCCCCATGGGCTTGGCCAGTGCATGATATGATCAGTAAACTTCCCAACTAATTTAAACCAAAGTACAAAGTCGGCTGGGTGCCTCTTGTCTTTGTCCACGACAACCTCATCTCTTGCTCCTATTTCTTTATCACTTAACTTTTGGCCCGATAGTTCGCCGTAATGAGGGTCTTTTGTTACATCAAAATAAATAGCTTCATCAGTTTCGTATGCAAAACCTTTGATAAGTAATTTCTCAATAAGCTTTATTTGTTCTGGTATATGATCAGTCGCTCTCGGTTGCACTGTTGGGAATAAAATGTTCACTGCCTTTATGGTTTTGTTGAAGTATTCAGTATAAAATTTGGCAATATCCCAAACACTTTTACCTTCGGCTTTGGCTTTTCCTTCAAACTTATCATCACCTTGATCGCTATCATTGGTTAGATGTCCTACATCAGTTATATTCATAACGTGCTTCACTTCGTATCCTAAGTAGGAAAGTGTACGACGTAATATATCGTCCCCGATATATTTACGCATATGTCCTATGTGCGTAAAGTCGTAAACAGTTGGTCCACAGGCGTACATAGTTACTACACCTTCTTTAAGAGGCGTGAACTCTTCTATGGATCGAGATTTTGTATTGTATAGTTTCATTTTTAGAGCCATTTTCGTACCTTAAAGAATAGAAACATCACAAGTCCAGTGATAACCATGGCTCCTATCACAAAGAAAAAGTCGCTTTTGTTTTGAATAAAAACAAGACTATCTGAAGTATTCATACCAAAAACTCCAGTAATAATAGTAAGAGGAATCATTACGAAAGTCATAATAGTAAAAGTTCGCATGATATCGTTTGTTTTAGTTGAAAGAAGAGAATCGTTAGTTCTTTGTAGTTCTGATAGAGCATCCCGATTACTCTCTAGAAGAGAGTTTACTTTGTTAAATTCAGAAGTTACTAGGTTTGCATAATAAGCATATTCTTCACCGAAGAGCCTGGTGCTAGCCACTTCATAGGAAGCAAGGATATCTCTATGAAAACGAATAGCTTGTTTAAAATCTAGAAGTTTGCGACTAGTGTTAGAAATCTTTTTAACCATACCTTCTTCTTGGTTGTTAAATATAGAGTACTCAATCTCTCTAACTATTTTAGTTAATTCGTCTAGTTCAACTAAAGATGTTTTATAGAGTTCTTTCATCATTTGAACAAATATAAAACCCCCATGACTTACCATTTTTTCCCTGTTTAAAAGGGAGTTAGATTCAAACATTTTTGAAAACTCATGAACAGGGTCTATAGTGTCGTACCGAACTGTGATAAGAAAATTTTTTCCTATTATAAAGTCTATTTCTTGTTCTCCAGCCTTACCAGTTCTATTGTTAGTGGTAGGGAAGTGTAATATTACATATACTAAATTGTTGTAAAGTTCTACTTTTGAGCGTAAGGTGCTAGAAATCATCTCTTCTCCGATAAGTTCAGGAACAGAAAATTCTTCCATAATATGCACTATTTCTTCCTTACTTGGGCTTTCGATGTCAACCCAGGTCACATCATGGTATGTATAGCGAGAAATCATTACTCTTAGTGTAGCATTTTTGATAGTGTTGCAAAATATCAATCTTTGGGTATAATAGTCCGACATACAAATCACTATGGCAACAGCATCAAAAACAACAAAAAAAACAACAGCAAAGTCAGCTCCAAAGGCAAAAGTAGCTAAGACTAAGAGTGCGGGCGGATCTTTCGCAGTTATCAAAACTGGAGGCAAGCAATATAGAGTCTCTGTAGGAGAATCTATAAAGATTGAAAAGATGAAAGGGGATTTTAAGAAGGGTGATAAGGTTACTTTTTCTGAAGTCCTCCTTACCGATGACGGATTAAATACAGTTATTGGTACTCCTTTTATCTCTGGAGCAAAAGTAGAGGCAACCGTTGATATGATAGGCCGCGCTCAAAAAGTGATGGTTATCAAGTACAAGCAAAAGAGCCGCTACATGAAAAAGAATGGCCACCGACAGCCTTTCATGAAAGTAACTATAGATTCTATCTAAACAAAAAACTCCCATATGGGAGTTTTTTTATTCTCTTTTTTTAAGGGATGCCTCAAGTGAAGCAGGATCAGCGTATTCGAGTTCTGTGCCAGTTGAAAGGCCGCGCCCTAGACTGTTGATCTCTATAGGATAGGATGCAAGGAGCTCTCGAATGACAGAGTCGGTATGATCACCATTTGGAGTCAGAGGAAAGCCGAGAATAATTTCTCTGATATTTTTCTCAGAAGCAATTCTTTGTGTTAATGCTTTAAAGTTGGTTCCATCGATAATATTTTTTTGTGTGATAGGGATGAGGCCTCCGAGCACAAAGAAAAGCCCACGGTAGTCAGTTTTGGAAAAGACATCAATGTCAGCAGTTTTCTCAACTACTATAATCGTATCTTGGTTTCTTGTTGTGTCACTGCAAATACTACACACTCCAGGAGCTCCTTCGTAAATGCGATAACAGCGAGTACAGGTCTGTGCAAAGCTCCGGGCTGTCAGCAGACTTGCAGAAAGATTCTTTACGTAACTTTCTTGCTGGCTCAAAATAAAATAAGCAAACCGCTTGGCCTGACGAGCGCCAATCCCCGGAAATTTGAGAAAGAGGCGAGTTAGTTGTTCTATATGATCTTCCATTACCTACAGATTCTATCATTAAAAACCATTCTAAAAATCATCTAAGGATTTTGCTTTTGCTACTGGCATGTGAGATTTATCTATAGAAAGTAAAGTAGTTGTCTTAGCATCAAATAGGAGGTCAACTTTTCCAACTGCTCCATTTCTGTGCTTCTCTATCAAAACTTCCACAATATTATCTTTCTCAGCCTGATCTTTATATCGATCTTCTCGGTGTAGGAACATAACTACATCAGCATCTTGTTCTATAGATCCAGAGTCTCGCAGGTCAGAAAGGCGAGGTTTTCCACCACGTGCCTCAACAGCACGAGATAATTGAGATAGGGCTAGGACCGGCACATCAAGCTCTCGAGCTAGTTGCTTTAGGGCGCGAGAAATCTCTGTTATTTGATTAACCATGTTGTCGTAGTTTTTACTAGCATGGATAAGCTGGAGGTAATCAATAACAATAAGCGCAAGTCCGTGTTCGCTTTTTAGTCTGCGAGCTACTGCACGCATTTTAACTATAGAGTTTCCGGCTTGATCATCTATATAAATAGGAGCCTTTTGCAATCTTGAAGCAGCATCTTGAAGGGTAGAGAAGTGTTGGGAAGAAAGTCCATGACCAGTACGGATACTCCATGCATCAACCCGGCTCTCTGCTGAGAGCATGCGCTGAACAAGTTGCCCAGCGCTCATTTCTAAAGAAAAAATACCAACAGCTCTTCCAGAAAGAGCTACGTTTCTAGCTATATCAAGTGCGAAAGTAGTTTTACCAATAGAAGGTCGAGCTGCCAAAATAATAAGGTCTGATTTTTGTAGTCCTGCCAGAAGGTTATCAATGTCTGGGAAGCCCGTTGGTACTCCACGAACCTCATCTTTATGTTCCCGTAAATATTCTATCTGTTCTACGGTATCCATAAGGCCTTGCTTTATAGAAACAAAACCGTTTTTAACATTCATATTTGAAGATACTCGAAAAATACTTTTTTCTGCTGAGTCTAAAATATCAGAAACATCTTGGTCTGATTCGGCATAAGCCTGTGTAGCTATTTGCTCGGACGCATCTATTAAGCTTCTTAGAATATGTTTTTTGTAAACAATATCAGCATAGTGCCGTATGTTTACCGTTGAGGGGACATTGCCCATAACTTCGTTTAGGTAACTGTTTCCCCCAACTTCATTAATTTGTTTTTTTTCTTTGAGTTTTGAAGCAACAGAAAGGACATCTATAGGTTCGCTTTTAGCACTTAGTTCAAGCATGCATTGATAAATAGTGGAGTGTTTTTTGGCATAGAACATATCAGCAGATAGAAGATCGCTAATTTCGTGAAGTGCAGAGGGTCGAAGCATAAGAGCACCCAAGACTGCCTGCTCACTCTCAAGAGAGTGTGGTGGTATACGCAAGCTAGATAGGTCGTTTGATCCTTTAGAATATTGAGCCATGAAATGATTGTAGCATTTCACCGTCTTTGGCTAAATCCACCATTTTTGTTAATATATACACATGCAATCCCCAGGTTCAGGCACTAAAAAAAGACTTTTTTCAGGCATGCAGTCTACCGGTCGAATCCATATAGGTAACTACTTTGGGGCACTAAAACAATTCGTAGATTTACAAGATGAGTATGAGTGCTTTATTTTCATAGCTAATATTCACTCTCTTACCGGACTCCCAGAAAAAGAAAAACTTATTTTAGATACAAAAAATCTTATTCTTGATTATCTAGCTGCAGGGTTAGATCCTCAAAAAGTCACTATTTTCAAACAGTCAGACGTGCCAGCACATACTAGTCTTGCTTGGATATTCACCAATTTTGTTACTAATGCTTATCTTGAGAGGGCTCATGCATTTAAAGATGCAGAAAATAAAAAGAAGGAGGTTGCTACTGGAACTTTTATTTATCCAGTCCTTATGGCTTCAGACATCCTTTTATACAACACCGATGTTGTTCCTGTTGGTAAAGATCAAAAACAACACTTAGAGTATACTCGTGATATTGCAGGGAAATTTAACAATCAGTATGGCGAAGTATTTAAACTTCCAAAAGAATTAATACTTGAGGATACTGGAGTTGTTCCTGGTGTTGATGGACAAAAGATGTCTAAGAGCTATGGAAACACTATCCCTCTTTCAGCAACCGACGAAGAAATTACAAAAGCAGTCATGAGTATAACAACTGATTCAAAAGGCAAAGATGAAGAAAAGAATCCAGATGATATGGTGCTTTATCAAATTCACAAACTTTTTAATCCATCATCAGAACTAAAAGAGCAGTATAGAAAAGGATTAGGTTACGGAGATGCTAAGAAAATGTTGATCAAAGATATTATTGAGTTTGTCACCCCAATGCGAGAGCGACGCAAGAAATATGAAGACGATCCAAAGCTGGTAGAAGAAATTCTCCTTCATGGTGCCGTCAAAGCCAACGAAATCGCAATGCAAAAACTTCAAGCAGCATATGAAGCAGTTGGATTGACCTATTAGACTTATTATGTTATAATAAGAAAAAAGATCTTTAAACTAATTAAAATACTAACTCATGGAAAAATTTGAAAAAATTAAATCAAAAGACTTTCTTAAAACAGTCTTTCGAACATTGGGTTTCATACAAAAAAATTATCCAAAATCTTTTTGGTTTGTTGTTTTCTGTGCTATCAGTACAGGGATTTCAAGTTATTTGCAATTAACATCTTTTTCAAAGATCGTTGATATTATTATTCCTGCTGTTAAGACAGGTGGAGGTATTCCAAACACTCTTTGGGCGCCTCTTATCATGATGGCTGTGTTTATGTTTGTTCCAGGAATACTTGGAACACTGCAATCAATATTCAGAACATCAATTCAGGAAAGATCTAACGTGGATTTACAGGTATTACGTTCAAAACGTTTTGCAGAACTTGATATTGCAACAGTTGAAGATAGTAATTTTCAAAAGAAACTTCAACAAGCCCAAGAATGGGGAATGGGATCTATTACGAATCTTTTTCTATTTTCTATGAGTATCGTTACTAACATTGCAAGTACCGTAATGGCACTCATACTACTTTCTTTGGTTGCCCCTATTTTGATTCCTATTGCACTACTTTCTGCACTGCCGTTATATTTTATTGAAAAAAAGTATGGAGTAAAATTATTCCAAGCTCGTAATTTCGGAGGTGATGATCGTCGTATCGCAGGAAATCGTACACAGCATTTTCTAAACGCTTCAAAGCTTATAGACCTCATTCTTAATAGAATTGATAAAAGATTCATTGGGGAAATAAAAGAAAAGCTTAAAGGTACTGCTGACTTTACGGTCAATATTAAGCGACAAAAAGAGCTTTGGGGACTTTTTACAGCAACTCTCTCAATGATGTGCTTAATTGCAAGCGTGATAGTTATCACTCAATCAGCCATTGCTGGAGTAATTAGTGTCGGGCTTTTGGTTGTTGCTTATAACTCCTATAGAGGCTTTGAAAGCACTATTAAAAGTTTCCTTTCAGATTTTGCTTTTATGCAAGAATCTGCACGGTATGCAAAACAGTGGTTTGATCTTATTGATATAAAGCCCTTAATCGTTGATTCTGAAAATGCAATTGATTTTTCTGAGAATACTCCTCCTTTTATTGAGTTTAAAAATGTATCATTTAGATACCCTGAAAAGGAAAATTATACATTAAAAAATCTCAATTTTACTTTAGTGCCAGGAGAAAAAACCGCTCTTGTTGGGCACAATGGGGCAGGAAAGACAACACTCATTCGTTTATTAACCCGTGTATATGATCCAACTGAGGGAGAAATACTAATAAATGGTGTTGATTTAAGAAAGATTAAAATGAACGATTGGCGTAAGATACTTGCAGTTATGCAACAAGAGTATGCAAGCTACAATCTTACACTCAAAGAATCAATTGCAATTTCACAACCAGAAAAAGAAATAGACATGCTAGCAGTTGAGAGGGCTTCACATCTTGCAGG
>JBDHUQ010000020.1:0-10509 GCA_039809205.1 Minisyncoccia bacterium
AGAAGTCATGCAAACTAATATGATTAGAGCTTTTGGTGGCTCTCTCACAAAACAAAAACCAGCTCCCAAGCTAACAACGGCCGAAAAAACTTTAGCTTTAATAAAAGAGGGTTTATCACTTGAAGAAATAGCAAAAGCAAGAGACCTGGGTATAAGTACTATTGTTGACCACCTCGTATCTTTGCAGGCAACCGATAAGCTCTCTTATGAGCAAGTATACAATCTCTGCAGTAGTCGTTTGATAGACGCTCTGCCTGAGATAATAAAAGCGTTTGACAAAAAGGGTAGTGATAAGCTTTCTCCAGCCTGGAAGGCATTAGGGGAAAAATATAGTTTTGACGATCTAAAACTCGCCAAGGTCCTACTTTTGTTATCGTAATTTACTTAATCCTAAAACGTCATATATAATATGGAAATGAAGAAAAATACTAAGCTTGTTTGGGGAATCAGTATCATTATAATCATTATTGGTGCTTATTTGCTTTTAAATAAAGCAAAAAATACCCCAAGTACTGTATTAAATTCAGTGCACTATTCTTGTTCGGAAAATTCTATAGATGCCCTATATAGTGATTCAACTGTTGAACTTCATCTTTCTGATGGACGGAAGATTTATTTACCTCAAACTATATCTGGTTCTGGTATTCGCTATGAAAAAGACGGCATTGTTTTTGTTAGCAAGGGCGATAATGCTTTCCTAGAAGAAGATGGTAAAAAAACATTTGATAACTGTATTGCCGGCACTCTTTTAGGTGACGAAAACTCAACAGTTAAAACCTTTTCTGATCAAGGTAAAACTTTTAGTTTTTCATACCCAAAGGAATTCTCTGTTTCTGGTGGCGGTGTAGGCTATACTGAATCTTGGAGAGTTAATACTCAAAAAATGGGGCTCCTTCTAGCAAAGGTAACGATCCCTAGATCTAGCCAGCCTAATACCAATTTTAGTGAAGCTATCTTTACAGTAGGGACCAGTAGTGATCCTGAAGCTATAAAAGATTGTCTTATTCCAACAAACGGAGAGCGTGCTAAGGGAACAAAAAATATAAACGGAATCTCATTTAACAAGATTACTCTTACAGAGGCTGGAGCTGGAAATTATTATGATACTACTAGTTATAGGGTTATCCGTAATGACCAGTGTTATGCGCTAGAGTACACCATTCATTCAACCAATATAAACAATTACCCTCAAGAGCTTGGCATTAAAGAATTTGATACACAGAAAGTTGTAAATGCTTTGGAGTCTATGGTTGAAAGTTTCAGTTTTTCTTCTAAATAAAGTTGGCTATTTAAACTTCTTGAAATTTTTGGATTTTTAGAACGTATATAATAAATATAGGGTATTGTATGGAAAAAGAGTATCAAAGCCTTACAGATAGGGACTTGATTGCCGTTGTTCTTTCAAACAAGGAGGCATTTTCTGCTATTATCTATCGTTATGAGGCAGCTCTTAGAAGATATATTTTTCGTCTGGGAGTTAGAAACAGTGGTGATATAGAAGATATTTTACAGAATGTTTTTATAAAGTGTTATCGTTATTTACGTAGTTTTAATAATTCATTCCCTTTCTCTTCTTGGATATATCGCATCGCTCACAATGAAACTTATGATTTTTTTAGGTCTAAAAAGCGACGCCCTGAAATAGCTTTAGATGAAAGTTTAGGGCAAAATTTTTTAAATATAGAAACAAATGATAATAATGAGTACCTGTTTGATAAGGAGGTAGATTCTAGACACGTAAATGAAGCTTTAGAAAGTTTAGATAAAAAATACCGCGATGTCTTGTTGCTACGTTACATTGAAGAGAAGGATTATGCTCAAATCTCAGATATTCTACAGATACCACCGGGATCTGTAGCAACCCTTATTCATAGGGGTAAAATAGCACTGAGGAAAGCTCTAGAAAAAAAACAATAATATGGAACAAAAAATAAAAAATACAATCGCTGAAAAGGTGATAAAGAAGATAGAAGAAGAAAAAGTAGCCCCTTTGGCTAAGTGGCATTTTGTCGTTAAGGACAATACTTTTTGGGCCCTTTGGCTCGTTTCTATCATTATAGGTTCTTGTGCTGTGGCTGCTAGTATTTTTGTCTTTCTAAACGCTGGTTGGCAGTATGAGGCTATAACACACGATTCTTTTTTGAATTTCTTTTTTGATATTGTTCCTCTATTTTGGATTATTTCTTTTGCTCTTATGATTTTTCTTGGTTACTACAACATTAGAAAAACATCTCGCGGGTACAGGTTTTCTTTTGTCTTAATAGTTATAGCAAGCCTACTCCTAAGTTTTCTGGGAGGAACGTTTCTTTATAGTATAGGTGTTGGTAAGAGTATAGATAACTTTAGGGACCCTATACCTTTTGCAAAGCCTATAATAAGACTCGAAGAAGATAGATGGAATAATTCAGATAAAGGATTGTTTTCTGGGGTTGTTAAATCTTTGGATAAAAAATCAAAACTAGTAACGTTAGAGATGTCAGTAGGCATAGAGAAAGCTTTTTCAACAATAGAGTTGAGTGATAGGGATTTGGAATTTTTAACTCCAGATTCTAGAGTTAGGATTATTGCTGGTCTAGATAAAGAAACTAATATTTTAGTTGCTTGTGCCGTACTTCCATGGGAAGAGCCGGGTATTCCTTATACTCCTAGACAAATTCATCTTCCTCAAAAACTAGAATCTGAAAGAAATAGAGATTTAGAGCGTATCAATATATGTAAGGACGTACGACCTTACCAGCGTTATAAAGAAGCAATTATTACAAATTAATATTTAACAACTAATGAAAAAAATTATTGGGGCACTTGCCATCGCGGCGATTGTCGGTACAGGAGTCTACAGCGCTTCGGCTGCTAGTAAGCCGACAGACAAGATTTCTATGCGTGCACAATTGACTGACGCGCAAAAACAAATCCTAGCACAAATCAAAGCACTTCGTGACGAGGGAAAAGACAGCGAAGCTGAAGCTTTAGCTAAGGCTAATGGTTTAGATAAAGGTTTTAAAAATCGTCCAAAGCCAACCGAAGCACAACTCAAAGCCATGACGGCTATCAAAGATGCTATCGTAGCTAACGATTACAATGCTTTCATAACTTCAATAGCGGGAACACCAATAGCAGGAAAGGTTGATCAAGCAACTTTCTTACAGTTGGTAAATGTCCAAAAACTTAGAAAACAGGCACAGGAAGCAGAAAAATCTTTTGTCGATAATCATAAAGATTTGATGATGCTTGTCGGTCCTATGGGCCAGGGCATGGGTCACGGTGATATAATAAAGAAAAAAAATTAAACTCATATATAACTACAAAAACATAATACACTCTCTTTCTTAGTGAAAGTCATTCTAAACTTTAGGATGGCTTTTACTTTTGGTATTGCAAAAAATAGGTTTTGTATTATGATAGTTCTACAACGAAATAAGGGCCCTTAGCTCAGCTGGTAGAGCAGTACTTTTGCAAAGTAAAGGTCAGGAGTTCGACTCTCCTAGGGTCCACAACAAAGGCGCACCAAGATTTTTCTAGGTGTGTTTTTGTATTTGGTATACTTTAATTATGAAAAAAAGCTTTACAGATAAGGTCAGAGATATAGTGCGGAAAATACCAAAGGGTAAAACCATGACCTATGGCATGGTCGCCAAAATGGCAGGCTCTCCGGGTGCTGGTCGGGCAGTAGGTACTATCATGGCTGGAAACTATGATCCCAAGATTCCATGTCACCGAGTGATTCGGAGTGATGGAAAAATAGGTGCTTATAACAGGGGCGGAGAAAAGGCAAAGAGAGCTTTACTCATCAAAGAGGGGGCAATCAGAGGATAATGGTATAATAAAACTATGGAACCAACACGCAAACTTTCACCACAATTTTTCTTTTTAGCAGTAGGATCACTGGCGACTCTTATAGCCACAGTTTCTGCATTTTTAAATCTTATTTTTTCTATTTTAGATAAAGTTTTCCCTGACGTTTTGTCGGCTAGTTATCAGTATGGCTATGTTTCTTATAGTTTTGACAGCATGAGAAGCTCTTTAGCTATTTTGATAATAGTTTTTCCTGTTTTTCTTTTACTTAATAAGTTTTGGCAAAAATCTATCCGAAATGGCGTAAGTGTCTGGGATGAGGTTATTCGCAAATGGGTTATATACCTTATTTTATTCCTAGCCAGTGTTACTGTCATAGTTGATCTTGTTACCTTAGTTCGATACTTTGTCTCTGGAGAAATAACTATCAGATTTATCTTAAAAGTTTTGGCAGTACTTAGCACAGCCTCAATAGTGCTTTGGTACTACTTTGGACGTTTAGGTATTTTAAATTCGAAGAGATGGGATAAGTTAGTTTTGGTAAAGAGTATTGTTTTAGTACTAGCTGTTATTGTTTGGGGGTTTTATGTTATGGGCGGACCGGGATCTCAAAGAAACCTAAGGCTTGACCAAAGACGTATAGAAGATTTGCAGTCTATACAATGGCAAGTTATTTCTTTCTGGCAACAAAAAGAAAAGCTTCCAGTTTCTCTAGATGAACTTAAGAACCCTATTTCTAACTATATGGTTCCTCAGGATCCAGAATTCCAAAAAGGTAAAGCCTATGAATACAGAAAAATAGCTGATAAGACTTTTGAACTTTGTGCAACATTTACCTTACCAATGCCAAAGGGTTGGGTAGAAAATAGCAAAACTGGTTTTGGTGGTATAGAGCCAATGCGTGATGCGTCTATCTCTTCAGTTCCTTACGGAAGTGCGATGGCTGATTCTTGGGATCACCAGGCTGGTAGAGCTTGTTTTGAGAGAACTATTGATCCTGAACTTTATCCTCCATACCCAAAGCCAGCAAAAGGCTAGAAAAAAGGCCCTATATAAGGTAAAATAGCCTTATTATGGCGAGCCCAGAGAGTAAAAAATATGACCACAAGGCCATAGAAGCCAAGTGGCAGAAACATTGGCAGGAGAAGGGAATTTATAAAACAGAAGATAATTCTCAAAAACCGAAACAATTTATTTTGGATATGTTCCCATACCCATCTGGTGAAGGTCTTCATGTGGGTCATCCTCGTGGCTATATTGCGACAGATGTATATAGTCGTAAAAAAAGAATGGAAGGATTTAACGTGCTTCATCCAATGGGATGGGACGCATTTGGTTTGCCGGCCGAAAATTTTGCTATAAAAAATAAAGTTCATCCAAGTGTGGCAGTAAACAGAAACATCGCGAGATTTAAAGAGCAGCTTTCTATTATTGGTCCAGACTATGACTGGTCACGAGAAATAAATACAACTGATCCAGCTTTTTATAAGTGGACGCAGTGGGTGTTTTTGCAATTATATAAAAAAGGATTGGCATATGAATCAAACGAACCGGTGAACTGGTGTCCAACTGATAAAACAGTGCTGGCAAATGAAGATGTTGAACCAGATGGTACTTGTGAGCGTTGTGGAACAAAAGTAGAAAAGCGCCCAATGCGTCAATGGGTTCTTAAAATTACTGATTATGCAGATAGGCTTCTTGCTGATTTAGATAAACTTCCAAAATGGCCTGAAGGTGTGAAAGAAGCCCAACGACATTGGATTGGTAGAAAAGAAGGCATTGTCATTAGTCATGCCGTTGAAAACAAAGATATAGTTTTGGATACATTTAGTGCTTATCCAGCATGGCTTTTTGCCGACACATATATTGTCATTGCTCCTGAACATCCTCTAGTAGAGAAACTTGTAGCTGGAACAGAGTATGAAAAAGACGTTTTGTCTTTTGCTGAAGAAGTAAAAGGAACATCAGAAATTGAACGTGGAGCTGCTAATAAAGAAAAAAAAGGAGTCTTTACGGGTTCTTATGCAATTGACCCGATTAATAAAAATTCTAAAATGCCAATTTGGGTTGCAAACTTTGCCATGATGGGATTTGGTACGGGAATAATTCGTTGTTCTTCTCACGATATTCGCGATTATCAATTTGCACAAAAGTATAATATTCCACTCAAAGAAGTTGTGGATAGAATAGATGAAACCCAGCCGATTGATGCTCATCTCAATCAGGGAGTTCTAAAAGATTCTGGTATTTTTTCTGGCCAAGAAATAACTGATGAGCTAATTACTAAAATGGTAGAGCATTTCATATCAGAAGGATATGGAAAGAAAAGTAAAAACTATAGAATCAAGGACTGGGTATTTTCTCGGCAACGATACTGGGGAGAACCGATTCCGATTATTCATTGTGAAAAGTGTGAAGTTGTTCCCGTTCCTGAAAAAGACCTCCCAGTTCTTTTGCCAGAGGTAGAAAACTATGAGCCAACAGGGACTGGAGAAAGCCCTTTGGCTTCTATTGATTCTTGGGTTAATACCACATGTCCGACTTGTGGAGGAAGCGCTAAAAGAGAGACGAATACAATGCCGCAGTGGGCAGGTTCTTC
The DNA here is from genome assembly GCA_039809205.1 of Minisyncoccia bacterium. Classification (GTDB taxonomy): domain Bacteria; phylum Patescibacteriota; class Minisyncoccia; order Phycocordibacterales; family UBA9973; genus UBA4124. The sequence goes on from JBDHUQ010000020.1 coordinate 6,392, forward strand.
TTGGTATTATTTGAGATATATTGACCCAAAAAACGATCAAGCTCTGATTGACGTAAAAAAAGAAAAAGAATGGATGCCAGTAGATGTATATGTAGGCGGCGACCATGCAACACGTCATCTCATATATGCTCGTTTTTGGCATAAGTTTTTGTTTGATATTGGAGCTGTTTCAACTGAAGAGCCATTTCCGAGGCTAGAATTTCTTGGATTTATTTTAGCGGAAGATGGACGTAAGATGAGTAAACGATGGGGGAATATTGTTAATCCTGATGATGTCGTAAGACAGTTCGGTGCTGATGCTTTCAGATTATACGAAATGTTCATTGGCCCTTTTGAAAGTACCGTGCCTTGGAATACTAATGGTCTTGTTGGGACGTATAGACTTATTGAAAAAGTTTGGAACTTGTCTCAAAAAGAATTTTCAACTAAAGAAAATACTCTGCTGCATAAGGCGATTAAAAAAGTTTCTGAAGATATTGAAAACTTTAAATTTAATACTGCAGTTTCATCACTGATGATTTTTGTAAATGAAGCACAAAAAGAAGGTATTGCAAAAGAAGATTATAAAATTCTTTTGAAAATTCTTGCACCATTTGCTCCTCATATAACCGAAGAACTTTGGAGTAGCCTTGGAGAGAGTGAGAGCATTCATTTATCTTCTTGGCCAAAATATGATGAATCTAAAATAATAGATGAAACTATAACTATCGGTGTTCAGGTAAACGGGAAACTGCGAGGTGAACTAACAGTAGCAAAAGATACTCCAAAAGAAATACTCGAAGAAATGGCAAAGGCAATACCAAAAATACAGGAATATATAAACAACAAAAAAATAAATAAAATTATAGTTGTCCCTGGAAGGATTGTTAACATTGTCGTAGAAGGTTAAATTAGGATATAATTAGCAGTATATGTATCAAAAAATTGTTGGGAAGTTTAACACCATTTCTTTTACTATTATTGCCGGTATTTGTGCACTTTTGCCAATCTTCTTTTTACCAGCTTCGTTGGGGAGCGGGGCTATGGTTAAAGGTGCCTTTCTATATATAGGTGTCTTTATCGCTATTTCTCTATGGCTTATAGGTCAGTTTGTTGAAGGATCTCTTAGAATACCTAAATCACCGGCTATCTTAGCTCTTGGTGCTTGGGTTGTACTTTCTTTAGTTAGCGCTCTAACTTCAACCAACAAAGCTATTGCCCTTTGGGGTAAGGGTTTTGTGATTGACTCCTTTTCAACAACTTTGATACTTTCTCTTTTTGTTTTTATGATCGCGACTTTTGCTCGAGATCAGCGAAAACTAGTTAAACTTTTCTTAGTTACTTTTGTAGGAGGTGCTATTACAGTGCTTTTACAGTTTATACTTTATGTTTCTCAAAAAGTTCCTTTTATAGCAAGTCATTTGCCTCATGTGGCAAATCAAGGAACTCTGGTTGGCTCTTGGGTTGATTTTACTTATTTTGTTACCTTTGTTTTCTTGTTAGCTCTTTTGATGTTTGAAGTACTTGTTCCAAAAGGTATTTTTAGAGTTTTGTCTTTAGCTACTATGATTGTTAGTTTGGTAGCTTTAGTTTTCCTGAACTTTAAAACAGCTTGGGTTGTAGCGATACTTTCTTCTTTAGTTGTCTTTGTTTACAAGTCTTCAGTTGAAAGATCCTTACTATCAAGGATGAATATTTTGCCTGGGGAGTCTGAGGCTGGTGGTGAAGACTCAAAAAACAGATTTCCTTTGATGTCACTTATATCTTTGTTGGTAGGGCTATTCTTTTTCCTAGGAAGCTCTTCTATAGGGGCTTTTCTGTCTAGAACAGCAGGTACTTCTTTTACTGACGTAAGACCATCCTTTCCGGTTACTACAAGTGTTATGAGACAGGCTCTTTATCATGACCCTATACTCGGCTTGGGAGCTGGGTCTTATAATGCTTCATGGAACATGTACCATCCAGTATCTATAAATGGAACTGTTTTTTGGGATTCACAATTCGACTCAGGGTTTAACTTGATGCAAACCCTAGCTACAACAAATGGTCTGTTACCAGTATTAGCACTGATAGCAGTCTTAGTATTTTCTTTAATTCACGGATTTAAGCTATTTAATTATCAGTTTGCTGATAGATTTACTCGTTTTATTGCCGTTACTTCTCTAATCATGACAATAGCTTTGTCAGTATTGTTTTTCTTCTCTTCTCCAGGAATAGTTCTGTTAGTCTTTGGTTTTACTTATATAGGTCTTTTGTTTGGAGTCTCTTCTCTTGTAGGTAAAACAAAAGTTATAGCTATAAATTATCTTAAGGATCCTAGAACTAGTTTCTTTGCTATTCTGATATTAGTAGTCTCTAGCATGGTAGGTTTTTCAGCTGTGTACTTCAGTGGTAACAAGTTTGCAAGTATTGTTTATTACAATAAAGCACTAACTTCTTCTGACTTTAATACTGCCCAAAGATATATAGATAAAGCTATAACTCTTTCACCAAGTGATCTTTACCTGAAAACCAGAACTGTTTTGTTTGTAAACCAATTCCGTTCGGTAGCAGGACAAGAAAATCCTGACAAAAATCAACTCCAAAGCTTGTTCACTCAAGCAGAGCAAAGTGCGCAAGCGGCTATAGCACTAGACCGAAGAAGTGCCTCAAACTGGTTGGCCCTTAGTCAGGTGTATCAACTAGCTGCCACCTCAGATAGTACTGATGTTCTTAAAAATGCAACAGAAGCAGCTAATGAAGCCCTTAAAAGAAATCCGAACAACCCTCTATATACTTTAAACAATGCTCGTATCAATTTAATCAAAAAGGACACTATTTCTGCTTTAGCTGATATAGATAAGGCTATAAGTTTGAAACCAGATTATCTAGATGCCTTTGTATTAAAGGGTCAAGTTGAAGCTTCAAAGGGGGATAGTCAAGCTATAAAAAATGAACTTCTAAAGTATACAACTATTGCCCCTTACGATGCTCAAGGATTCAGCCTTCTTGGGAGTGCATACCTGGAACTTAAAAACTATACTGAAGCTTTAAATGCTTTTACTCGAGTCAAAGCTCTAGCACCAAACGATCCAAATAGTTATCTTCTATACATTAGAGCGTTAGAACAAGCAGGTGAGCGTGCTAAAGAGATTGAAGAACTTAAAGCTTTCAAAGCCATGTTCCCAAGTATTAATGGTGTAGATGACCAAATAAAAAGAGTTCAAAACTTAAGCTCATCTTCTACTGGTACAACTAGTACAGATAAAAAACAATAGAAAAACATGGTCTCTAAGCTCTTAAAGCTTCTTAATAAGGATATAACTAACATGAACCAGGCTGCCCTGGTTCTTGCTATCTTTTCAATCCTTTCTCAATTAATTGGGCTTTTTCGGGATCGCTTTTTGGCGGGAGTTGTAGGTCCATCATCTTCTTTAGATGTTTATTATGCATCATTCCGTACGCCTGACTTTATATTCAATGCCATAGCTTCTCTTTTTTCTGTTACTGTTTTGATTCCTTTTATAACTTCTCATATTAGAAAAAATGATGAAACAAAAATGAATAGATTTTCTGATTCATTATTGTCAGTCTATCTGCTTGGTATGACAATAGTATCAGGTATAGCTTTTTAGATTATGCCCTGGCTTACACATTTAGTTTCTCCTGGATTTTCTGCTAGTCAGCATGAATCTTTAGTTTTGTTTACACGTATTATGCTTCTCTCCCCATTTTTGTTTGGTCTTTCAAGTCTCTTTAGTGCATTTACTCAGGTTAAACACAAGTTTCTATCGTTTGCATTGGCTCCTATACTATATAACCTAGGTATAGTTGTTGGGATAGTTTTTCTGTATCCAACAATGGGAATTTTAGGAGTTGTTTTAGGGGTTGTTTTAGGAGCAATACTTCATGTCGGTATACAGGTTCCGTCTCTACTTTCTGTTGGTAGGTTACCCAAAATCACAACAGATATTGACTGGTCTTTAATAAAAGATGTTATCAAACAATCTCTTCCGCGAACCCTAGGTCTTTCTATAACCAACATTATTTTTATTTCCATCAGGGCCATGGCATCCCTCTTAGTTGTTGGCGCAATTTCCGTCTTTCAGCTTTCATACAATATACAAACAACACCTCTTATTATTAAAGTTATTTCTTAT
>JBDHUQ010000021.1:0-10239 GCA_039809205.1 Minisyncoccia bacterium
TAGAATCTGAGGTTAAGTATTTTGCAAAAAGAGTAAGTACTAAGACAGCAAAGAAAATGGGTCTTGCTCACTCCCCAACCAAAAAAGCTGCTTGGAAAAAAGCTTCTGCAGCAATGGCAGCTAGTGACTCTTATGCATAAACATTATTACTTCCGGAAACGGAAGTTTTTTACATTATTACCATCCATGAAAGATTATAAATTAACAGACACTGTATCAGGAAAGTCAGATTTGTAGAAAAGAATTTGAAATAGGTATATACTTAACAAAATCCTTTGTTATGAACAATAGAACATTTGCATTGTGGCTATTTGTCTGTGCATGTTCTGCTTTTTCTGTTGTCTCTATGTGCATCTTTGTTATCAAAGACCAAAGACAATGGAAAAGTGTCTCGAAACAAGTGAGTTTTAGTTTTGTGCCAAAGCATGTTTCCTCAAGTAGCACAGACTACCTTGTCGAAGCAAACAATCGTCCTAACCACTAAAAGAATTGCCGCCTTCAAATCAATGAGGGCGGTTTCTACTTTTTTATAATATTTTCTTAAGATATTCTCCGGTAAATGAATGTTTATTATTAGCGACTTCTTCAGGTGTGCCTTTGGCGATAATCTTTCCCCCTGCTACTCCTCCCTCAGGACCAAAGTCGATAAGATGATCAGCGCATTTGATGAGGTCTAGATTGTGTTCGATGACTACCACTGTGTTTCCTTTGGCTACAAGGCGATTTAAAACTCCAATCAAATTTTTCACATCGTCATAATGAAGCCCAACAGTTGGCTCATCGAGGAGGTATATAGTTTTCTCTAAATAAGGTCTATAGAGCTCAGAAGCTATCTTCACGCGCTGAGCTTCTCCACCTGAGAGCGTAGTTGCGCTTTGGCCAAGCTTTACATAACCAAGACCGACATCACTTAGAGTCTTAAGTCTGTCATATATAGCAGGTATATCTCCAAAGAATTCCAAGCCTTCTTCAACAGACATCTGAAGAACATCGTAAATGCTTTTTCTCTTGTATTTAACAGTCAGAGTTTCCTTATCAAAACGTTTTCCTCCACAAACATCACAAGTCACATAAACAGTCGGCAAAAAGTGCATCTCAACTGCTATCTCACCATTTCCTTCACAAGCTTCACAGCGACCACCCTTCACATTGAAAGAAAAACGGTTGACCTTCCAGCCTCTTAATCTTGCTTCTTCGGTTTGAGCAAAAATATCTCGAATATGAGTAAAGGCTCCGGTATATGTGGCTATGTTACTTCTTGGGGTTCGTCCGATTGGCGACTGATCTATCATGATAGCCCGAGCTAGATATTCAGTACCAGTAAATGAAGCACAGTTAAAAACTTTGGCACTTCGGAGCTTGCGCTCAAACCTAGCTTGTAAGTTTTTGTACAAGATTTCATACAAAAAGGTACTTTTACCACTTCCAGAAACTCCAGTGATAGCAACCATTTTGCCAAGTGGAACATCTATATTTTGATTGTGAATATTGTGAAGGTTAGCCCCAACTATTTTTAGAGTGCCCTTGTCTTGATCACGACGCTTCTCTGGAATCTCTATCTCATCTTCTTTGCGTAAATAAGCCAGTGTTCTAGAACCGCTTTCATTTTTCTTGGCTGAAAGAAGCTTATCTAAATAACCAGAGACTATCACTTGCCCGCCATGAATACCGGCTCCTGGACCAATGTCTACCAAATAATCTGATGCGTATATAGTGTCTTCATCATGTTCAACTACCAAAATTGTGTTTCCAGCATCTCTTAGATCTTCAAGTGTTCGGATAAGTCTTTCGTTGTCTCTTTGGTGCAGACCTATAGTTGGCTCATCAAGCACATACATAGCTCCAACCAGACGAGAACCTAGCTGAGAAGCTAGTCTGATACGCTGGGCTTCTCCACCTGAGAGAGTGTTGGCTGTTCGCGAAAGAGCGAGATATTCTAATCCAACATTTAAAAGAAAACTCAAACGATCTTCTATCTCTTTCAAAACTGCCTTGGCCACCTCTTTGTCTTTGGCTGAAAGCTTCAAAGAAGCAAAAAACTCAAAAGCTTCTTCTACTGAAAAAGACGTCAGATCAACTATGTTTATTCTTTTTTTGTCTGTTCCCAAAAAGACATTTAGAGCTTCCGGTCGCAAGCGCTTGCCATGGCAAACCTCACAAGGCTCTGTCCCGCCAAAGAACTTGGTACCAATACCGTTACATTCTGGACAAGCTCCATAAGGAGAGTTGAAGGAGAAAAGTCTGGGCTCAATCTCGGGGAAAGAATAACCATCGTTTGGACAAGAGAACTTTGAAGACATCAAAAACTCTTCAAGAGGCTGTGTCTGCATTTCAAAATCCTCAGAAGTACCAAAAACTATCTGAACGAGACCATCAGCTTCAAGCAGGGCTCTTTCTACCGCCTCAAAAAGTCGTAGCTCAGAATCTCTAGGATTATCCTTAAACTCATGAACAGCTAGCTCATCTACCAGAACCTCAATAGTGTGTTTATCATTTTTCTTGAGCTCGATACGATCACGGAGTTTGTGAATCTGACCATCGATCCGCACAGTACTAAAACCTTTGCCTATAAGATCATAAAGTAGTTGGTAGTACTCACCTTTTCTTCCTCGAACTATCGGAGCATAGATTTGGATACGAGTATCATTGAAAGCTACCTCCATGACTTTTTTGGTTCCACCTGCTGGCGGATTCTTTGAAATGGTTTTTATCTTTTGGAGGATGAAGTTGTTGATCTCTTCGATAGAGAGCTTTTGGATCAAAGTATCACACACAGGACAATGCGCCTTGCCAACCCGAGCGTAGAGCACACGCATGTAGTCATACATCTCAGTAATAGTGGCTACTGTTGAACGAGGATTGTTTGAGCGAGACTTCTGATCAATAGAAATAGCTGGAGAGAGTCCAGATATTTCATCGACATCTGGCTTTGGCATTTGGTTTAGAAACTGACGAGCATAAGAAGAGAGACTCTCAACGTAACGACGCTGACCTTCCGCAAAAATAGTATCGAACGCCAAAGAACTCTTCCCACTTCCAGAAAGACCTGTGATAGCAATCATTTTGCCTCTAGGCATCTCCACAGACACATTTTTTAGATTATGTGTTCGAGCACCTTTGACGATAATCAGTTGTTCTTGTTCAGGTTGTTTTTTCATGAATTTGACCTTTTATTGTAGCATATATTGACACAAATTTAAATAAATATATTATAAGCAAAAATGAATCCATGACCTCAAAAAGAGTCCTTGCTGTAATTATCATTCTATTAGTTCTCGTCGCCCTATTTATCTGTGGAGGATATTTTATTTTTAAGTGGACAAAATTTTGGTTTTTCTTTGGTATCGCCATCGCTATTATGGCAATAGCAATTCTAGTATTTTATAAACCTCAACTAATAGAATGAAGAACTCACTCCCTATCCACAAGGGAGTGCTTTTGTTTTATACTTATCATATGAATATATATCGTATTGACCATGAACTTATTCACTTTTTTAGGAAAATCTCTATCCCACTTGCTCGTATCTCTCTGTTTGTAGTTTTCTTTTGGTTTGGTTTTTTAAAGCTTATTGGACTTTCTCCGGCTGGCCCACTCGTGCACAGCCTCTTTGATCAAACTATCCATTTCATGGCATTTAATACATTCTATCTTCTCTTTGCAGCATTTGAATGTCTGATTGGCCTACTTTTTCTTATCAAAGGAGCAGAACGTATCGTACTACCACTTCTTCTCTTTCATATGGGCACAACCATCCTTCCCCTCTTCTTCCTGCCTCATATCACTTGGCAATCATTTATGGTTCCTACCCTCGAAGGTCAGTACATCATCAAAAACGTTGTGATTATCGCAACAGCTATTGGCCTCATGGCTCATCTTCATCCACTTCCAAGAAGATAGCGATTTCTTAGCCAATTCGAAAAATCTTGTGGCTTTTTGTGCCACCTGAAACCATCCGTACACTTTTGCCAAAGTGTTTGGCTAGGAGTGCTGTAGCTTCTTTGTTAGCATGTCCATTTTGCGCCCGTGCTCGAACGTGTACTTCACAGGTATCTTGCCCTGTTTGTTCTAATTTATTTTCATAACTATCTGGAAAAACTTTGACCTTTAGAAGCATTAGAGTCTCTCTGTTATCTGTCTTCTTATTTCCTCCTTATCAAAAGATCCTTTGTTTGGGAAGCGAATAAGTGACATGCCAGCTTCCTTCATGATACGCTCAACTTCACTATCACGCTCTATACGATCAGCTCTAAGGTGTGAACTATCATCTAACTCTATAGCTAGAAGTGGTTTGATATAAGACTTGTCACAAATAACAAAATCAACTGATTTGCCGTTGATATGACTAAATGCAGACTTCCAATGCTGACCATTTACTTTGTGTTCCAAAATAGTTGGTAGATGAACTTGAGTAAATACATGATACTGACCACCAAAGAGGCTAACTAAAATATCAAAAAACTCATGCTCTGCTCGAGTTATCAAAAAATCTTTTTTCTTGTACTGATAGAGCTTTTTTTGTTTTTCTTTTTCAATAGAATCCTCCGTCTTGTTTAACAGTTTAAAAACAAAACCTACACCAAATAAAACAATTATTATTAAAACTAATTTAGTCATGCTTATTTATTCTAAAATTTTAAAAAGTTTATCTTTAAAATCATTCTCGTTTGCCTTGTTGTAAAAAGGCACACCCAAGACTTTATATTTTTTACTACTGAATTCTAAAGGTTTTCTAGTTTTATTCACTTCAGTAATTTCCTGTAAAAACTCATTTTTCCATTTATCATATTCAGCAAGATGAGAACCTTTTGGTTCAATAAAAAGTTGATAGTTTAAATCATTCCCCTTTTTGTCTTTCATAAACAAAAGATAGTCTGGTTCGAAAGTTCTACCTTTAAAATCGTAAATTTTTAAAGCCCTCTCATTTCTAACAAGATATATCTCTTGATACTTTTGACGAAGTTCATCTATCATTCGATCTATAAGGTCAACAAAACCTCTTTCCTCACTTGTACCGTAAAATGAATCGAAAACATACCAATCTTTATCTTTAATATAATTCCATTGTCCATCTTCATTTTCTGATCCAATTTTTACCTTCACTTTCTTATCATTAAAAATAGATTTAAAGTTAGAAGGTTGAAATTCTTTTGTTCCTTCATATTCTGATATGTTTGACCTTACCTCTTGCTCAATAGTATTAAGAAGATTTAAAATTGCTTCAAAATATATTTGGTTATTCAAATTCTCAATATCCTCTTTTCTCCCCTCAAGAGTAATACCAAAACCTGCAAGATACTTTTCACTTTCTACTAGTTCATCAATAGACCTTAGTTCTGGTATAAATTCAAAAATATTTGAAAAGTTATAAAATTCAATTTTTTGCAAAGCTTTCAAAATAACATGTTTTTCAATTTGTGATAATTTGATGTCTTTTCTTTGCGTTACAAACTGAGATTGCAACACCTCCCTATTGTGTCCAAAAATCATTTGTTCACTACCAGCACCAGAAGAAATTTTAAAAGTTATATTTGTACTTCTACATGACAAAGTTTCCAAAACTTTCTTTTTTTCAAAATTTGTCTTTACTCTTTTATTACCCCAAACAATACCATGTTTGTAAAAGTTCTTTGTTTTAAATTCTTCTTTAAGTTTAAAATCAACCTCTTTCTCTTTTTCATCTAAAAGACCTTGCTCTACAAGAGCTTTTGTAATTTCTGAAATATATCTATTTTCATTATGGCTATGATAGTGAAGTTGCTCCAAAATAACAAGCTCATTTTCTCTATCATTATCAAACTTTCTTTTATACCTTTCATCATTTTGAGTTAAAGAAAATGGATAGTATCTTGCACCGCGACCTATTAATTGAGCTTCTGCGATAGTAGCAGGAGCTGTTCCACCCGTGCTTCCTCCTGTATTTTGATTTTCATATAGACGCACAATGTCAAAAAGATTCAAAACATCCCAGCCCTCATTAAGTTTTTGTACCGCAAAAATTGCCCGAATTTGATTGTTTTTATCTTCCAAAGAGTTCAAAAGTATTTGATTATTTTCAATTTCATCATCCTTGTTGGCATCAAGACATTTGTTTTCTGCAAATCCGTTTTGAAGCCTTTTTATAAGTACAGAGTCAGTAATCTTGTTATCTTTAAAAAAGTCAAAAGCTTTTTGCAAAACAGCAACATTTGTTTTGTTTCTTAAATTTTCTATATCTTCTACTGAAAGACTTTCAATCAGTTGATGAAAAAGTTCCTTGTTTGCTTGAGAGTCTGCAACAGTCCTTTGTGCCTTAAATAAAACAACAGGCTTGAGATATATACCATGTTTTGTAGCAACTTCTTGTCTATACTGACTCAAAATTATTGCTTGAAGCATTCTAGTTTTTCTGTCTGTATCAGTATAGAAAAGTGCTGGATCTTTTGAAAATCCATCATTTCTAAACTGTTTCAGATCATAGCGATAAATAACCTTATTTTGATACCTTTCTGCAATACCTCTATGTTCCCAGTCTAGTGTTGCTGTGAATTCTAAAAGTAAGTTTCCTGTATTTTGTTTAAATATTTTGTCGACTGTATTTTCCCACGTTGGTTTTTCAAGCTCTGGAGATAAGGCTTGTTGTCTTGTTGCAGCTTGCATATGATGAGCCTCATCTGAAAGTAAAACAATTTTCTTATCTTTAAAGTCCTCAAAAGTAATTGAATTTTCTTTTTCATTTATCAAATCTCCGTGAAGTTTTTGAATTGTTGTAAAACAAATATTGATTCCGTTTGGATCTGAATCTTCAAAATTAGAGACTTGATTTACAGACACAATTTTATTATCAATTAGAATATTTTGATTGAACAAGTATTTACTTGATCCAGTATTTAAAAAGTTTTCTTTTGTCTTTTCAAGAATATTTGTAGAACCCACAAAGAAAAGAAAGTTTCTATATCCCTCTTTATAAAGATACAAAATAAGTCCTGCCATGATAAGCGTCTTTCCGGAACCTGTTGCCATGTTGAAAAGCAAGTGAAATGGCGGATTTTGCTTACCCTCAAAATCATTTTTATAATAGTGAAAAAACCGAGCAAAAGCTTCTTTTTGATAGTCTCGTATTTCAAAATTTGGATTCAAATTTGCACTCAAAAAATCCGGCATTTCTTTTTTCAAAAATCCCATTTTTGAAACACTATCGAGTTGTTGATAAAGAAATTGCATTATTTATCTCGATCTTTTATACCTGCTTTTTTATTTTCCGGAATTTTTCCATAAATATCATCAATTTGTATATTTTCACTTATAGTTTTTTCAACAATAAAATTAACTAACTTAAACAAACTGCTAACTATTTCTTCATTATCCTCTCCAGTCAAGTCAATTTCTCCTGAATGAGATCCCCCTTCGTTAGCGAATATTCTAACTGCGTCCAAAGATTGAATAACTTTTTTTGGCAACCCTTGTTTATTTAAGTTCCCAATTCTTGTATTTAATTTTCCTTCTTTTTCACCAAGTTCTTCAGTGAGCTTTTCAAGAGAAACTCTTAAAAGAGCTGCAGCAGCTCGTGGAGAATCATTTGAAACAAGTCTAGCCTCTTCATATAATTCTTTTACAGTTTCAGGCATATCTTCATGAGGGAATGGTGCTGTAAGCTTTTTAGGAAAGATCATTTTTTCATCTTTCCAAAGACTATATTCTTCACAATTTTGACAGAATGCTACTTCTAAATCATCAAAGTACCTCCCACTATGTGATATATATTGCCAATTCTGAAATGCCAAAACTCCACAATGCGGGCAATGAAAATTAGAATCCTTAAAAGCAGGTTGTTTATAATTATTTTCCATAAAATTCTTTATTTATTTCCTTATCTTTCTTTTCAACTTTGAATTTTTTGTCTTCAATTTCTGAATAATTTACATACAGCTGGTTTTTATCAAGCACACTAAACAAAACTTGTTTTTGTTTTTTTAAATCAAGCTTTTTGAATTCTTCAATATCTTTCTCAAATTCTTGCATTTCAAAATTATGTTTGAAAAATGCTTTTTCTTTCATTTGTTCCCAGATTTTCAAAAGCACTTTTATGTCTTTCGCATTTTGAATCTCCTCAACAAAACTTTCGTTGTACTTCATAAGCTCGCAATACACGAAATCATCTCCTTTTTGCCAATTAACATACTTTGAAATTCCTGTTTGATCTCCTTTAATTACGTTATTTAGTCTTACAACTCCATCATTTTCACCATAATCAAGCTGTTCAATTCCAATATATTTTCGATTCATTTTATGAGCAACGGCGCACGTTGTACCAGAACCCAAATGATAATCTAAAACTAAATCCCCTTTATCTGTTGAAATAGAGATGATTCTTTTTAATAACTGTTCAGGTTTTTTCCCTCTTTTTAACTTAACCCCTCCCTCATTTGCTAAATCAGCTTTTGGTATTTCTTCATTTGTCCAAAAATCTGACATTTTATTAGTTTTTGATATAGTCTCACCACTTGCATCGCCTGAGCTCTTCAACCAAGCAAAAAGTTGTTTTTTAAAATAAAAATTCGTAACAATTTCACCCTTACTTTTTCCTCTGCTGACTAAATATTCTACAGAAAAAAGACTTTCATCATCAAAAGAATTTATGATATCGCATTGAAAAGAGTTTTCCTCTTGGGGGACATTTAAACGGAAAATTTTATCAAAATTATTTTTATATATTTTTAATATTTCCCCTTTGTTTTTTTCAAAATCAGCAAGAGGTATTTTTTTTATAAAATGTTTTTTATGCTTATAAACTTTTACAATTTCTCCAGTAGATTTCGATATAAATTCTCTAAATAAAACTCTCTCTCCTGAATCTTCTAAAATAGCATTATACCTTTTCATATGCTTAAGATCTAAGGGAACTTCGCTAACTAAATCTTTTGACTTAAAATCACCCTTATACTTTGCGAACACATTAATATACTCAGTAACATTGGCTACAAAACTACCCCCTTGCCCCAAGCCTGCCACGCCAGATCGTTGATAAGCAATAGTCGAAAGAAAATTTTCTTGCCCAAAAACTTCGTCCATAAGAACCTTTAAGTAAGCCTGTTCGTTATCATCACATTGCACGAAAATTACACCGTCATCTCTGAGTAAAGTTTTACCAATTTCTAGTCTATTTTTCATAAAAGTTAGCCATGTTGAATGGTTAAAGTTGTCATTATAGAAAGTAGACTTATCTTCTTCTCTATTATAAGGAGGATCAATATAGATCAATTTTACTTTTCCTCTAAATTGCTCTTTCAAAGCATGCAAAGCAAGTAAATTGTTGCCCTTGATAATCAAGTTTTCTTTGATTGTTCCATTTTCATCTCGCTTTAATTCTTTTACTTCTTCCTCGCCTTTTATTGTATATCGTTTCCAGTTTGTGAGTACCTTTGGAGCAAGAAGCTTGTCTATTTCATCTTGTGCAAGGATTTCATTAAAGAAAATTTCTTTTTTCTTTTGATCTTCCTTAGTCATTCCACCTTCAAGAACAGTATCTTTGAAAGGCCATACAAGAGCGACCTCTTTTCGTTCGTTAAAAAACTTACTATCAATAGTGAGTCCGATTTTGTTTTTATAATTTGTATATGAATCGTTCAAAAAGTGTTTGTCTTGTACAAACATCACAAAGTCATTAATATTAAAAACCCAGTGTCCTTGTATTTCAGAGAAAAACTTTTTCTTAAGTTCTGCATTTTCAAGTAAAAGCTCGATAAGCTTTCTTTCTGCTTTGTAAGCACTATCAATTACCCTGTCTTTCAAAACCTCTCCTTCAGTAGAAAGAAAGTCCGGATTTTGTTTCAAAACCGCAAAAAGCTTTTGCTCAAAAGAGTCCTTTTCCATAGCCTAATCTTCCCACAAAAAGGGTACTTTTTCAAACAAAAAAGCCGTCTGTGTATTACACAGACGGCTATCAGAAAGTCAGGCCTTAGATGCCATTTTGAGCATCCTGCGACCGATGGTCAAGGCTTTTTTATCCTCAGGACTCATAACGACCCTGGTCTCACGCCAGTATTTTTTGAGAATACTCTTGCGGGTTTTCTCATCCATTTTCTCGAGGGCGAGTCTCAGGAAGCTTTTGAGTGCCTTCTGATCGAAACGAGAAACGACCTTGTCGAGGATTTTGATCACATTCCTTGGAGCAGGTCCACGGGTGATGAGATCGATCAGGTATCCAGCATCAACCCATATTGCCAGGGTTTTGGGACCTTTGCGGCCGGCTGTGTTGTC
>JBDHUQ010000022.1:0-9593 GCA_039809205.1 Minisyncoccia bacterium
TTACTTGAAAAAACGCTTTTTTTCAATCATTGTGGCGAAGTCTTTTATAGCTTATAATGTGCACAATCTTATGGACCAAACTACAGTTTTATCTACAGTTCCAAAGCCAAAATCTAAATCTAGAGCATTTCTTGAGAATGTCCTATATATAATTTGTGCTGTAGTCCTAGCCATACTAGTTCAAAAATTCCTTATACGCCCATTTGTAGTTAACGGTGCTTCTATGGACCCTACTCTTGAAACCGGTGACTACCTAATTATAGATGAAGTTTCTTACAAACTTCGAGAGCCAGAACGTGGAGATGTGGTTGTTTTCCGAGCTCCACCAGAGCCTGATAAATTTTTCATCAAGCGTATTATTGGCTTACCTGGCGAAACAGTTTCTATAAAAGGTCAAAGAGTGACCATAGTTAACAAAGAGCATCCTGAAGGATTTACCTTGTCAGAACCTTTTATTTCCCATCCAGGCAACAATGACCAAACAGTAAAAGTTCCAAATGATGAATACTTTGTCATGGGAGATAACCGAGCTGGGAGTTTTGATTCTCGAAGTTGGGGCACCTTACCAAAATCAAACCTAAGAGGGCGAGCACTGCTAAGACTCTTACCAATAAAGCAAATTGACTATCTACCAGGAAAAGTAAATTATGAACAAAACAAATAGTGAAAAGAAAAAAGCACCACAAGAAATAAGTAGCCCAAAAGGCATGCGTGACATCATTGGCGAAGAATACTATAAATTCCAAGGATTATTTGAAAAAGCTCAAGAAGTAGCTGTTTACTACGGATTTAATCCAATAGAGACTCCTATTTTGGAACACGAAGAAACATTTACTTCTGCTGTTGGTGTTGGAACAGACATAGTTGATAAGGAGATGTACACACTAAAGACCAAAGGTGGAGACCATCTAGCTATGAGACCCGAACATACTGCCGGCCTAATGAGAGCTTATATATCTGGAGGAATGCAAACTCTGCCACAACCAGTACTCCTCTATCACAGTGGTCCTGTTTTCCGTCACGACAAACCACAAAAAGGTCGTTACCGACAGTTCTATCAATTTGACGTTGATTCACTAGGTAGCGATAAGAGTGTTGTAGACGCCTTAGTTATTAAAACCCTTTATACAATCCTTGAAGAAGCTGGAGCTAAAGATTTAATAGTAACTATAAATTCTATTGGCGACAAAGATTCTCGTCCAGCTTATTTGCGTGAACTCACAAACTACTATAAAAAACATCTTCAAGACCTGCCAGAAATTGACCAAGAGCGTCTAAAGACAAACCCGATGAGAATTCTGGATTCCAAAGATCCAAAAACTATAGAAATAAACGCTGGTGCTCCAGATACTATGGCTTTCCTTTCTGCAAGTGGTAAAAAACACTTTAAAGAAGTTTTAGAGTATCTAGACGAGATGGGTATTGCTTACCAAATAGACAAAACTCTAGTTCGTGGACTTTCTTATTACACTCACACTGTTTTTGAAATAAAAGAAGTCTTTGAAGATGGAACTACTATGACCATCGCCGGCGGTGGTCGCTATGATTATCTAGCCAAAATGCTTGGCTCAAAGAAAGACGTGCCTGCTATGGGAGGATCTCTAGGTATGGATAGAATCATTGAAAGACCTTGGTTTAAGAATCTCTCTCCTCGCATTATGAAGAAACCAAAAATTTACTTCATCCAAGTAGGATTTGAGGCGAAGCTTAAGAGTCTAAATGTTATAGAAATTTTACGAAAAGCTCATGTGCCTATTCAACAATCTCTTTCAAAAGATTCTCTAGGAGCTCAGCTAGCTGTAGCAGAAAAATCTGGAGTTCCTTATGTAATTATATTTGGACAAAAAGAAGCTATGGAGCAAAGCGTAATAGTGCGAAACATGGAAACAAGATCACAAGAAACTATCCCCCTTACCGAACTTGGATCTTATATTAAAGGCCTAAAATAATCTCATGACTAGTATTGTTCAGTCTCCGGACCCAACACTTAGAGCCATAGCAAAGCCAGTAGAACTCAAAGAGATTGGTAGTGAAAAAATAAATTCTATTTTAGAAAAAATGAAACTAGCTCTCTCTGGCGAAGATGATGGTGTAGCAATAGCTGCTCCTCAAATAGGAGTCTCTCTTTCCATTTTTGTAGTCTCACCAAAAGCCCTGACGAAATCAAAAGAACCATTAGTATTTATCAATCCAAAAATAATAAAGCTCGGAAAAAAGAAAGAAATGATGAGTGAAGGTTGTTTAAGTGTCAGGTGGAAGTACGGGCTTGTAAAACGCTCTACCACTGCCACAGTAAAAGCATTAAACGAAAAAGGTAATG
The DNA here is from genome assembly GCA_039809205.1 of Minisyncoccia bacterium. GTDB lineage: Bacteria > Patescibacteriota > Minisyncoccia > Phycocordibacterales > UBA9973 > UBA4124. Next base: position 2,321 of record JBDHUQ010000022.1, read on the forward strand.
AGTTTGTCATGAGTGCTAAGGGTCTCTTGGCACAAATCTTCCAACACGAAACCGATCACTTAAATGGGGTGCTATTCATAGACAAGGCTATAAATGTCGAGGACTTACCACCTGAAAAAGTTAATAAAAACTAGCTATGAAAATTGCCTTTTTTGGGACACCAGAGTTCACTACCCTATTCTTAGACAAGCTTGTTCAGTCTGGTTATTCTCCTTCCCTCGTTGTTACCAATCCAGACCGCCCATCAGGACGAGGCATGGTTCTGCAATCCCCTGCACCAAAAGTTTGGGCTGACCAGCACAATATTCAAGTCCTGCAACCAGAAAAAATTGATGAAGAATTCATTACCAGTCTTGGGGAGTGGGATTTGTTTGTTGTTATCGCATACGGCAAAATACTGCCAGAGAAACTCATCAATCTACCGAAGTATGGCACAATAAACGTACACTATTCCCTACTACCAAAATATCGTGGAGCAACACCTGTAGAGTCGGCTATCTTAAATGGAGGTGAAAAAACTGGAGTTTCAATACAGCAAATGCGATTTAAACTAGATAGTGGTCCTATCATAGCCAAAAAGGAAATTCCTATTTCGCCAGATGACACCACTACTTCTTTGAGAGAAAAGTTAAATAGTGAAGCCCTTCTGTTACTGCCAAACATTTTAGAAGTTATCTTTAATGATAAATTAAAACTGGAAGAGCAAGACGAGACCCTAGCAACACATTGTAAAAAAATAAAAAAAGAAGATGGAGAAATAACTCTGGACGAGAACCCGATTTTGCTAGATCGCAAATGGCGAGCATACCAGCCTTGGCCAGGGTTATATTTCTTTAAAGACGGAAAGCGAATCAAAATAACAAAGGCCCAACTAGAAGATGGGTTGTTTGTCATTGAAGAAGTTGTTCCAGAGAATGGAAAAAGAATTAACTATAAAGATTTTAATTCCTAAAGCCTCGCATCATATTTTTGATCTTGCGAGCTCCTCTTTTCCAAAGAGCGTCCTTTTTGCCCTTAGCAGAAGATATTTCTCGAACTATTTCACTACGAACATCATCTATAGCCTCATATAAATCCTGTTTTTCAGATACAGCTCGAAATTGCTTTCCTAGAGCATTAGTCATATTAAGCTCAGCCCTAAAGACATCACCGTTTTTATGGTGAGCCGTTGTCTTACCTATCTCAACCTGAGCATCTCCAACATCTCCTGAATACTTTCCTATAGTACCGATTCTTTTTTCTACATAGTCCTTAAGGGCTGGGGTAAGTTCAATGTTTGTTGATTTGATTGAAATATTCATACACTTATATTATACCACCCCAAAAGTCCCCTTCTAAACAGCTAAAATCATAAGCATATTGGTTGTTCCCGGCGTTCCAAAAGGCACCCCAGCCGTAACCAAAATACGATCTTTTTTGGAAACTAATCCATGCTTTATAAGCTTTGGACCAATAGTTTTGATTAGTTGTGTACTACCCGTAAAACCTTTCATAAGTATAGGGTAGCAGCCATAGATGATTTGGGATTGTCTTACTACATCTTCATGAGGACTAAGAACTACTATCGGTTGTTGAGGTTTGTAACGAGCAATCATGCGAGGAGTTGAACCAGTTTCGGTTAGGGCAACTATCAGCTTAGCATTCACATCTTCTGCATTATGAACAACAGAAGAAGAAACTGAATCAACAATGTTGTTGCTCTGTACCTTGTATCTTCGATGAGTACCTATCTCCCCTTCTACCTGAGTTGCTATATGACTCATCATTGTTACTGCCTCAACTGGATATTTTCCTAAGGTTGTTTCTTCAGAGAGCATAACTGCATCTGCTCCATCAAAAATAGCATTAGCCACATCTGAGACTTCAGCTCGCGTTGGTACTGGACTTTGAATCATACTCTCCAGCATTTGAGTCGCTACTATGACTGGTTTACCGATGTTATTACACTTTTTTATAATCATCTTTTGAAGATTCGGAACCTTCTCTGGCTCAACCTCAACTGCCAAGTCCCCTCTAGCCACCATTACAGCGTCAGCCGTATTGATAATCTCATCTATATTTTCTATAGCTTCCTGAGTTTCTATTTTGGCAACTATTTTTTGATTACCACCATTTTTCTTGATAAGGGCACGGAGAGAGTTTATATCTTTAGCTGTTCTAACAAAAGAAAGGGCTACAAAATCTACCCCTTCCTTTATTCCAAAGATCAAGTCTTTCTTATCCTTGCTGGTAATAGTTTCAATGGACAAATAAGCTCCTGGAATATTTACCCCTCTGCGACCCTTAGTAGTTCCACCAATTAAAACTTTAGTATGGATATCATTTCCAACAACCCTCTCTACTACTACCTTTTTCTTGCCATCATCTAGCATCAAAATCATTCCCTCTTTTATATCTTTTTGGATATGAGGATAGTTGAAATAAACTTTTTTCTCATCCCCAATACACTTAGTGCCTGTTAGGATAAAACTCTCTCCAGGAACAAGCTCAACAGTTGAAGTCCCAAAGTCTCCTATTCGAATCTTGGGGCCAGACAAGTCTTGAAGGATAGCTATAGGCAAACCAACTTTTTTGGCTACACTTCTTATAAGCCTGATTCTCTTGCCATGAGCTTCATGATCGTCATGACTCATATTTGTCCGACAAACATCTACTCCTTTATTGAAAAATTCTGTTAAGGTTTCTTTATTTTCTGAAATAGGCCCTATGGTGGCCACAATTTTTGTCTTTTTGGAAAAGTGGTGCATAAATTTGTAATAGTTGTTTTTTTCTAAGTTGAGCTATAGGATAGCATTATGGGCAAGATATTAGCAATTATATTTCTATGCGTTTTCGGCTGGTATGCCATCCCCCTCTTGGTTAGGGGTATTTGGATTTCTCCTACAATGTACCCAGACTACTGGTGGGGCGAACATGTTTATGACTATAACCCTCAAGTTGCTTCTGATGGCTATGGCTGGTTTAATTTTGACCCCCGCAAGGACCCTGGCCGAGGCATGACTACTGCTAGTGTTTTTGAGAGCCTGTAAAGGCAACTAAACTCTTTTCCTATAAGGAAAATTGTGATATAAGTATAGGACCATTATATATTCCCTGGTAGCTTAGTGGTAAAGCAATCGCCTGTTAAGCGATGGACCGTAGGTTCGAATCCTACCCGGGGAGCATTACTTGACTTTTATACTTATTTATGCTATTATAAAAATGTAATAGTTCTTTGAGATATCTGGTTATTTAATGTTGATTTTGTTGGGTTTTCTTTGCTTCTGATGGAGGTAGAGATAACTCAATAATTTCAAACAATTAAATAAACAAAAAAAATGTTAAAAACAGCCGCCTCACGCTACACAGCGTTTGTTGCTTTACTCGGGATGAGTATGGTAGCAGTAATGTTTGCACTTGAACCAAAGATGATATTTCCAAGCATTATTGGAATAACATTGTTTACTGCATTTATAGTAGTTTTTTTCAAAATCGTTTCTAAAAAAAGCGAAGCTGAGCAAAAACACATCGCAAAACGTAATGGTAGAGTAGCAAGTGTACTCGTTGTTGTTTTACTGGTGGCATTTTTCATCGCTGCCGCAAAACATAACGACACTTCCGTTATACACTTCATTCGCTTATGGTTCGGTATATAAATATTACCCACCAGCAGAAAACCTGCTTCGGTGGGTTTTTTCTTTTATGAGTTCTGAAGTGCCACCATTGGAAACACTTCAAAAACCTTAGAAAACTCCAAATCTCTTTTAATAACAGTCCAGTTTAGAGTTCTGAACTCGTCCACTAGAGGGAGCCAGTTTGTACAATCAGCTAATTCTAGTACCAGATTGTACGGAGAACGCATTGTAAATTCTAGATTTTTTCCATTTACAACTGGGTTCTGAAGTAAATAATTGAGAAACTGTCTTTTTTCAATGACTTCAGAACTTTCAAATATATCTTTTGCACGTCGTGCGACAGAAAGTACTGTAGCTACAGTGGTTTGGTAGTCGTAGTCAGCTTTTGTATGTTCTTCAAGTTCAATGTTTAACAATTGTATTCGGTCAGCATATTCTTGATGTTTCTTGTCATAGGTGTCCTTAGTAATACCCAAGATTTAAGCAAGAGTTGGAGTTTTGCAATCAAGGCACATCACATATTCTTGGTGCAATACAAATTGCTGACGTTTTAACTGGAGCCGTATGTGCTGTAGCAAATAAAGCAGAAGTGGCAAAAGAAAAACAGCACGTAATAAATCATATTACATCAAAAAATAACGATGTTGCTTTGGATTGGGCTAGTTTACGTCTTCCTAAGCTAAATGACTTAAAAATACACTTTTTTGACCCAGATACTCGTTGAACTAACTGATTTTTTGAGCAACGATAATGAAAAAACCAGGGTAGGTTCTTCCTTCTACCTTTTCTGCTGTAGGGTCGTGCATTTCAGTAAATTTAACTAGTTTGTAGTTGGATAGAAAGAAGTCGGAAAAATACTCATTAAACGTATGGGTTGGCTCCTGCACAGTTACTGTGGCATTCAAAATAACTGAATTAACGACTTCTGTGGTGAAATAATCGGCTTGAGGGTTCTTCTTCTCAAAATACTGACGAAATGGATGGGTGGCTAGAAACACAAAGTAACCATCCTTCTTAAGAACACGGGTAACTTCCTTATATGCACTTTCAATATCATTAAATGCTTGAAATACATACTGTGAAGCAACTACATCAAAAGTATTATCAACAAATGGCATCTTTTCTACTCTTGCCTCTGTTATATTTTCATCTGTAAGAGAAAGCTTTTCTTGAGCTATCTTTACTGCCTCTGGGTTAATATCTATTCCATAGATTTCAGGTCCTTTTTCTCTAAAATGAAGTAGGTCCAACCCTTCTCCGCAGCCAACGTCCAAAAGCTTCTTGCCCTGTAATCCTAAACCGTCAACAACCTTGTAAAATTCGTTTAGGTTAAATTCCCCGATTTCGTGATGGAGCTTATAAAATTCCTCTTTGTCTTTGTATTGTAATTCATCCATATTATTCATTAAAAAGCCAAGTAACTTTTGACTTGCTATCTTCAGAAACAAAACGCACGAGCACTTTTGGCTCTATGCCTGTCTGATTTAAAATTTCCTTATATCCCTTGTAATCATCCTTCTCTGCAACTGCAAATATATCAACTACTTCAATCCCTGCATTACGTAACAAGTTTACCATTGAAATAATGGTTCCGCCCGTATCAATAATATCTTCAACGATAATTGCTTTCTTGCCCTTGAGCTCTGTAATACCATTCAAATATAATTTTCCGTTTGTATAGGCGTTTTTAAAATCAACGGCGACTTCTCCTTCTAACCCTGATGGGTTCCATTTCGTGAGAGTAAATGGTGTTTTGAAATGATGCGAAAATATAGCACAGATATAGCCACCTCGGTCTTCTTCGCCAACAAGAAAGTCAGCTTTTGAGAAATCTAATACCTTTTCAGCTTGTGCAACAATTTCATCCAAAAGCTCGGGTGAAGTGATTGGAGAATGGTCAGTAAGCGAATTTATACAGTATTTTTTGCCAGCGACTTCAACAATAGGTCGTTCATCAAAGGCAATTTTCAGCATATTTTTCATAAGGAACATTATACAATACTTTACAAGTTTTTCAAATACTTAGTGCAATCCCTTGCATAGACTGAAAGTATCCTAGTTCCCTTTCTACCTCTGCCCAGTTTATAGTTCTGAACCTGTGAACGAGGGGGAGCCGAGAAGTTAAAAAGAAAGTGCCTGTGAAAACGGGCATTTTCTTTTTCTTCGAGGCGAACCCGGGAAAGATCTTCTTACCCGGGGAGCCAGAATAAAAGTAATACTTTTATAAAACAACTTTTGCAATAAGAGGTCTATTTGGAACAGGGGGTTTTTCTAGTATTTCTGAATATGGGAATTCAGAAACTTTATCATTTACCGTTTCGTAACCATTCTTTTTATAAAAATTAAGTGCCCATAATGCATCTCTGTGGGTCTCAAGGGCAACAAGTGTGCACCCTTGTTGTTTTGTGTATTCTTCTACTTTTTCTAAGAGTATTCCTCCATACCCTTTTCCTTGTTCTTTTGGATCAATATATAATTCACTTATCCAAACTACCGTATCATTCTTTTTACGAAAAGCTGCAAAACCAACAATAAAACCTGACGCATCTTTCAAAACAAGAACAGTCCTTCTTGAGACCATATCTGCTACAGATTCCGCTGTTTCTATCAGTGAGCCAGCGTATGCTTCTTTTTCCTCCTCAGAATAAATAGTGTAAAAGGGTTTTATTGCTTCATTATATATTTCAGCGATTCGTTGATAGTCGCTTTCTACAGGAGATTCAATATCCATAATGAAAGTATAGCATTTCGAACATCGTCCCAAGTTTGAAGTAAATAAAAAAACCAAACCTTCCGGTTTGGCTTAAATACTTTTAGTACCACTGATAGCATGTATGCGGGACCTTTCTTGCCCCTGGCCATGGTGGCTCATGAGGAGGCGGAATACCAAGCATTTCTTCCAGCTTTGTCTGCCCTCGATGACTAAAAATAGAAGGCCTTTTCTTCTTTGAAGAAGAAAGCATTTCTTTTGCTTTTTGAAATGCAATCTTTGGATTAAAAATTCCGAAAGGCATTGGTAGGGTCGCAGAAAGTTTCTTGCCTCTTTTAAGCCTCCATTCACCATGTTTTACAACGTACTCAATTATGTTGTCTTGCTTGAGTTTTGATAATTCTTTTTTCATATTAGATCAGTTTTTAGCACTTTAGCATATTTAACCCCTTTCGAACATCGTCCCAGGTTTGGAGCCAGATACACTTAATCACCAAGATACACTGAAATAATGTTTATACAGAAATGTGTTTGAGGGAGTGTATGTTGTGTATGAAAAAGCCACCTTTTGAGGGGTGGCTAGTACGTTTTTTAAACTTAAATTATTCTGTTATCATTCTCCACTTTTTCGTAACTTCCATTACTGTACCCTTTCTTGTGCGAGTATCATAATAGAATGACCTTTCCTCTGATCTGTTTGGATCAGTAAGGCTCGTTACATAAAACTCTCCAACCCATCTTTCAGCAGAACCATCTTCAGGTCCAACTAAATGAATCGTTACATTGAACTTTTCTCCAATATCCATTGTGCTTTTTAATGCGCTTGTGTTAATGGAGAATTGAACTGTTTTTTTGTCAAAGAGACTTGCTTGAAAGTCATACTTTGAAGGGCCATTAGTGATTGCACAAGTACCAGCAGGTAAGAGTGCTTTGGATGCAATTACCATAA
>JBDHUQ010000023.1:0-9535 GCA_039809205.1 Minisyncoccia bacterium
CTTTCATACAATATCCAGACACCACCCGTTCCGGTTATCGGTATTTCTTATGCGGTGGCTGCTTCTCCAGGTCTTAATAAGCTTTTTGAAGAAGATAAGAAGGGAGAGTTTGTATCCCTTATACATCGAGCAACAAGAAATATTTTATTCTTTTCAATTCCTTGCGCACTATTTTTTATAGTTCTTCGTGCCCAGATAGTCCGTCTACTTTTGGGTGCTGGGGTTTTTTCTTGGAATGATACTAGGCTTGTAGCTGGTGCTTTGGCCTTCTTCTCTATCTCTATCACAGCACAGAGCCTTATACTTCTTTTGGTTAGAGGTTTTTATGCTCAGGGTAATACTAAAACACCACTTAAGATAAATATACTTAGTATGTTTGTCACTATTTTTTCAACGATTGGACTACTTTTCTTATTTAAAGAGAGTGCCTTATTTGCAGAATTCATAACTTCTTTGTTGCGGGTTGATGGAGTAAATGGTATATCAGTTTTAATTCTACCTTTAGGATTTTCTATAGGACAAATTACAAACGCTATTTTGCTTTGGGTTTACTTCCATAAATCTCAAAAAGTTACTACTAAGGAGCATGATATTAAAAAGACACTACTTCATACCGGAGGAGCAGGGCTTATTGCGGCCACAGGTGTTTATATTGCGCTTTCGCTTTTAGGTATAGGAGTGGATCAAGCAACATTTATTGGGGTATTACTCCAAGGAACCTTGTCAGGCCTCTTTGGGTTATTTATTTATGCAGTCATACTTCTCTTGCTAAGAAATGAAGATATACTTCTGTTTGTTGAAACAGCCAAATCTAGATTCTGGAAAGCTAAACCTATTGTTCCAGAACAATCTGATCTCTAATTTTTCTAAAAAAGCTTTATATGCTATAGTTTTCTGACATTTATGGATCTAAAACATATACGGAATTTCTCAATTATTGCCCATATTGATCACGGGAAAAGTACTTTAGCAGATCGGATGCTTGAGATTACTGGTACTATTGAGGCCCGCAAAATGAAGGATCAGGTGCTTGATTCGATGGAGCTTGAACGTGAGCGTGGTATCACCATTAAAATGCAGCCTGTACGCATGATGTATAGACATCAAGGAGAAGAGTACATGTTAAACCTTATTGATACTCCTGGGCATATAGATTTTTCTTATGAAGTTTCTCGTGCTCTTAAGGCTGTGGAAGGGTCACTACTTTTGGTTGATTCAACTCAGGGTGTACAAGCCCAAACTCTAACTACTCTCTCCATAGCTAAAGAATCAGGCCTTGTGATTATTCCTGTTTTGACCAAGGTAGACTCTCCTCTATCTAGAGTTGAAGAAACTACTCTTGAGCTTTGTTCGCTCTTAGACTGTGATGAAAATGATGTTATTAAAGTCTCTGGTCGGACAGGAGAAGGTGTAGAATATTTACTTTCTAAAATAATAGAAAAAATACCTTCTCCAATGCAAAGCTTAGACAAAGATCCGCAGGCTCTTATTTTTGATTTTAACTATTCAAACCATAAAGGAGTAATAGTCTTTGTTCGTATGTTTTCAGGTAGTGTAAAAAGAGGAGACACCCTTGCTTTTGCTGCAGCCAAACAATCTTTTCAAGTGTTAGAAGTCGGGGTTTTCACTCCTGCTGAAACTACAACTGATAGATTGGAAGCTGGACAAATAGGCTTTATCGTTACAGGTATAAAACAGCCTGGTATCGCTTCTGTGGGAGATACTATTATTGATCCAAAGAAAAACACTCAAGTTTTAAGTGGTTACCATCAACCAAAACCTGTAGTGTGGGCTTCTGTTTATCCTGAAAGTCAAGACGACTTTGACGAACTCCGTTTAGCCTTGGCTAGACTTAGACTCTCTGATAGTGCTTTTTCTTATGAGGAAGAAGTTTCTGGTGCCTTGGGCCGTGGTTATAGGTGTGGTTTCTTAGGAATGCTTCACCTTGAAATCATAACTGAGAGACTTAGACGAGAATTTAGCATAGAACTTATTGTTACGCTGCCTTCTATTACTTACGAAGTAATTATGAGAAACGGAGAAAAGGTTGTTGTTTATTCTCCGCACCTCTTTCCAGAAGATGGAAATGTACTATCCATTAGAGAACCGTGGGTAAATGCTGCCATAATCACTCCACTTGAATATGTTGGCATTCTTCAGCCATTTCTTTATGAGCATGAAGCCGTTGTTTCTGAAATAGAACAGTTTGGTGATAGTCGTAGTCGCATTCATTTTACGATCCCTCTTAGGGAAATGATGCGAGGTTTTTTTGATGAACTTAAGAGTATAACTTCTGGGTATGCTTCGGTTTCTTATGAAAGCAGCGAGCTAAAAGATGCAGATGTTATCAGATTAGATATCTTGATGGGAGATGAAATAATGCATGCTTTTACTAGAGTTATATCTCGACGTCGAATGCAGGAAGAGGCTGAAAATTTTGTTGATAAGTTAGAAAAGATAATGCCTCGCCAACAAGTTGTCATGAAAATCCAGGCTAAAGCACTGGGACGCATTATAGCTTCTCGCACCTTAAAAGCTTTTCGTAAAGACGTTACTCAGCACATGTACGGAGGAGATGTTACTCGAAAAAATAAACTTCGTGATAAACAGAAAAAAGGTAAGAAGAAGATGCAGGAATACGCTCGGGTAAATGTCCCACACGAAGTTTTCATCAAGGTAATGAGAGATAGAGATTAGTTTTTAAGTAAATAGCCCTGAAATAGAAAATAGAGTCATAGATATAATGACAATAATGGCAAACACTTTCCATGCCAATGCGACTCTTTTTCTGTTATGATTAAATAACATAAAAAGATATTACCATAACTCACGATGAAAAACCAAAATAGACCACAACAAGCCAAGGAATCAAGTAGAACCAAATCTATTTTGGTCACACTTATAGCTCTTGTCATATTTTTTATGCTTTTATCCTCAGTCTTGGGTCTTTTTGCTAAATATAGGGCAATTAGATCTCATATTAAGGATCTAAAACAAGAAGAGTCTAACTTGACCAAAAAGAAAGATGCTGTAACTGAGCAAAATAAGTACTTAAATACCCCAGAAGGCAAAGAGCAGGTTTTTAGAGACACTTATCGTTTAATTAAACCAGGGGAAGGAATTGTGGTTATAACATCCGATAAAGAGGTAGTTGAGGATACTGACAAAAAGCCAGGAATTCAAAGGTTTTGGGAGAGTATTCTTGAGGGTTTAGGCCTAAGATAAGTATGATATAATACAAACGATATGAAAGAAGTAGCTATATACACAACCCCAACTTGCCATTATTGTGAGCTCGCTAAAGAGTTTTTTAAAAAGCATAATGTGGCCTATAAAGAATATAACGTCCTATCAGATGTAGATAGGAGAAAAGAAATGATTGAGCTTTCTGGTCAATTAGGAGTACCTGTTATACACATAGGAGATAGTGTTTTAGTTGGTTTCCAAGAAAAAATAGTTTCTGACTTACTACTTTCTAATTAATTTGTCCTCATAGTTTAATGGATAGAACAGTCCCGTCCTAAGGGATTAATGTGCGTTCGATTCGTGCTGGGGACACACTCATAAATTAAATGAATACGCTTACAACATTTTCAGAACCAATAATCTATCTTATTGCCTTTGCGATTATTTTTTTTGAAACTGGTATTCTCACTTTTTTCTTTTTACCGGGTGATACCTTACTCTTTAGTTTGGGTATTTTTGCTCAACAAGGAGTAATCTCTATAAAATTAGCTATTTTAGCTGTCTGTGTTGCTGGTATAGCTGGAAACATTTTAGGGTATTATCTTGGAAGTTTTGTAAGGAATAAAAGAGATTCTTCAAATCTTTTACAAAAAGTGCCAGAAAAATATATTTTAAAGACGGAAGTTTATTACAAAAAATACGGATCTCTCACCATTTTATTTGCCCGTTTTGTGCCAATAGTTAGAACTATTGCACCCTTTTTGGCTGGCGTTAGTTACATGAACTATAAAAAATATTTTAGCTTTTCAGTTATAGGTGCCTTCTTGTGGGCTATTGCCGTACCTACGTTTGGTTATATTTTTGGAAAATATGTTACTTTGGCTCATGCAGAGACTATTGCTATAGGGCTTATGGTATTGGCTTCTGTTCTTACCCCAGCTATAGTTTATCTGTCCAAACGCTACCTGAAAAAGGGCTAGATTTTATAGGTTTTTATGATAATATAGGGCTATGGATCCAATTATTGATGCCCGATTGAAGGGTATTGAGGATAAGTTAGAAAAAAACCAGGAACTCTTAGTTCGCATTCGAAGAACGCAGAGACAAGGTCAATATTTTAAGATTATCTATTGGGTCTTTATTATTCTTTTGGCTTTTGGTTCATTTTATTTTATTCAACCGTACATAAATCAGCTGATGGAAACTTATACTGGTATTAAGGATAGTCAGAGTAGTTTTCAAAACTCTTTTTCAGATTTGAATAATCTAAATAGTTTAATTCAACAGTTCAAAGGGGAATAATAAGAAATAGTTTATCTGCTCAGGTAGCTCAGTTGGTAGAGCGCTCCCCTGAAGAGGGAGATGTCACCAGTTCAAGTCTGGTCCTGAGCACAAATACAAAAAGCCTCTTGTAAGAGAGGCTTTTTGTTATATAGATTTGATTTTTAGCACCGTCTTTCTACCTCTATCGGTTTTTGGAAGTTTGATCATCAACATCCCATGTCTTTCTATAGCTTCTGCTGAATCTATTTCCACTTCTTCGGGAAGACTAACAATACGCGCAAAACTGCCCCAATATAGCTCTTTAACAACATACTGATCTGGATTTACAGATTTATTTTCTTCTCTTCGCCCTTTGATAGAGACAGTGTCACGAGTTATAGAAATAGAAAGATTCTCTGGTAGTACTCCTGCTATGAGTGTTTGGATTATTATTTCATTTTGGCTCTCATATACATCTACTGGAAGTTCCCCAACTTCCTCTGTAGTTAAGGTCTGTTGTTGCTCAGGAGCAGAATTGTTCTCAGTTTTAAGAGTTAAATTTTTAGACTCTGTATTTTGATTTGTTTTAAAATCTTTTTGTTCTAGAATTTGGTCTTCTTCGTTGTCATCAAAGCGCAAATTCCCAGCCAATCTTTCAAAAAATGATCTTTTTTTCATACCAATAATTGTACCATAATAGGATTTAGGTTCGAATAGTTTCTTCTCTAGGGATTCGATTTAGTTTCTCAAGAATTATAAGGCTAATGATGGCACTAACCCAAAGATATCCATAAATTTGCAGAAAGCTAGCAGTTGTATTTTTAAGTACGAAAATATTGAAAGTACTGTGCAAAAACGTAGCTCCAGCTATACCCATAAGCATAAAAATAATCCTAGTTTCTTTAGGCGAAAGCCCTACCAAAATACCTATAAAACAACTAGCTATGGTGTGAAGTAAGGTTGATCCAAAAAACCTTAGTCCGCCAGTTAAAAGTCCTGCTGTAACACTAAAATTTATGCCTGGTTTTAATATATAGAGCACATTTTCAAGTGCAGCAAATCCAAGGGCTATTGTGATGAGATACATAGCGGGATCTATAACTTCATCATTAGCACGACTTCTATAGGCCAATAAGTAGAAAACCAGAAACTTTAGAGATTCTTCTATGCCTGCCCAAACCGCAATTCTGACATTTGTATTTGAGAAAATATCTTTTGTTTCTTTTTGTAGGTATCCAGCAATAAGCACCATGCCAGCACCAAGTAAAAAAGAAATAGTCAAAAGGAAAAATGGCTCAGGATTCTTTCGATCTCTATGTAACCAAAAATAAAGCCAAATAAGAGAGGGGAGTAGTCCGGTAAAAAGAGCAAAACCTAAATGTGAGGTGTCTATACTCCAGGCCATGGTGAAATCATAATAAGTTCTTTATCTTTATATGGGAGCATCTGCCAAATACTTTCTGTCACAAAAGGCATAAATGGATGAAGTGCAGATAGACTTTCGCTAAGTAAAATATAGAGTAGTTTCTGTCTAGATTTTCTTATTATTGCATCTTCACTTGAGAGTATAGGTTTACTTTCTTCAACAATTTCTGAAGCTAACGTATCCCAGATATAGTGATATATAGACTCTGAGGCAGTATGTAAACTATAATCTTTCAGATCTGTTGTTATCTCTTTCAATGTGTCTTTCCATTTTGCGTAGTGATTCTCATCTAAGCTTGTTAAGCTTGAAGCCATATCTAAGTTTTCTGAATTTGAAAGAATGAATCTGGTTATATTCCAAAGCTTGTTAGCAAAGAGCTTTTGACCTTTTATCTTTTCTTTTGAAATTTTTATATCTGTTCCTGGAGCTGAGCCTAAAATAAGGGCCATACGGCCAGCATCACTACCAAACTCTTTTGCAATATCTAAAGGATCCATAGCGGCATTTCCTAGAGATTTCGACATTTTCTCTCCTTTTTCAGTACGAACAATCCCATTAAGATAAACAGTTTTAAAAGGAATAGTGCCTAAATGGTAACCTGTCATAAGAATCATCCTGGCTACCCAGAAAAACAAAATATCGGGGCCAGTTTCTAATACATCTGTAGGATGATAAATATTCAAATCTTCTGTTTTCTCTGGCCAACCTAGGGTTGAGAACGTCCATAAGGCAGAAGAGAACCATGTATCTAAGGTATCTTCATCTTGAGACCAGCCGTCTTCCTTTGGAGCTTCTATACCAGTGTATATTTGGTCATTTTTATACCAAACAGGGATTCTGTGCCCATACCAGATTTGGCGAGAAATACACCAATCCTTTAGATTATCGATCCAATGAAAGTAGGTTTTATCATAGTAGTTTGGGATAATAGAGATATCTTTATTTGCAATAGGTTCCCTCATCAATTGTTTGAGTGTTTTTCCGCCTCTTTTTTCTATAGGTTTATTTACATTTATAAACCACTGAAGTTTTGGTAAAGGTTCAATAATTCCACCTGTTCGCTCAGCAGTTGAAACATTTTGATCTATTTCTTTCTCTTCAATAAGCAAGCCTTCTAATTTAAGCCACTCGACAATAACTTCTCTTGCTTCAGTTACCTTTTTGCCAAGCAGGTTTTCTCCTCCAACCATCATCTTAGCGTACTCATTTATTACTTGCGGGCGAGGCAAGTCATGTCGATCTGCCATTTCCCAGTCTATGATTGAATGTGCTGGGGTAACACCAAGAGCACCAGTTCCAAATTCTTTGTCTACGGCTTCATCTGCAATAATTTTGATATGTATTGGCACGCCGCAAAAGACCGTGCCATATTCTTTGCCTACATATTCTTTATACCTTTCATCACTAGGATGGACTGCTACAGCCACATCTCCAACTTTTGTCTCTGGTCTAGTAGTAGAAATGGCTATAGGAAAATCTTTAGAATATTTAAAAGTATAAAGCTTAGCTTTGCGAGATTCGTAGACTATTTCATCGTCTGAAATAGTAGTCTGACCTTTTGGATCCCAGTTAACTATTCTGTTGCCTCTATATATGAGACCATCTTCGTACATGGACTTAAAGGCTGTTCTTACAGCTAGTGTGCGTTTTTCATCTAAGGTAAAAGCTTCTCTGGTCCAATCCAAGCTTGCTCCCATAACTTTCATTTGGTTTATGATAGTGTCATGACTATCACTTGCAAAAACGTTGATTCTCTTTAACATTTCTTCTCGCCCAAGATCGTACCGAGAAAGGCCTTCTTTTTTTTGAATTTCTTTTTCGACTTTTGATTGGGTAGCTATGGCTGCATGATCTGTACCCGGAAGCCAAAGAGTGCGAAAACCTTGCATTCTTTTGTATCGAATCAAAATATCTTGAACAGTCAGCATCATTGCGTGTCCCATATGCAGACTACCAGTAACGTTTGGTGGGGGAAGGACAATGGTAAAAGGTGTAGCATCAGGTGCTGTGTGACCATCTGCGATCATTTTTTCAGGATTAAAATAGCCAGACTCTTCCCAAAGTTTGTAGGCGGCTTTTTCCTCGTTTTGAGGGTCATAAGGTTTAAGCAGTTTTTCAGGCACATTCAAAGTGCTCGGCTCGCTTTTCATGCCTATATAATAACACTTTTGGGCCTTTTTGCCGAGTTTTATAAACTCAAGTTACCATCAGCGCGCAATTCTTCGGGATTGCGTGTTTTTATTTCTCCCGAAAATACTTGACTCATCGCAGCCATGCCGATCATGACGGCGTTGTCTGTGGCGAGCCATTGCTCTGGGAAAAGCAAGTTTACATTTGGGAACTTTTTCTCTACGGCTTTAGCAAGCTCTGATTTTAAATAGGTGTTTCCAGCTACTCCACCTCCTACAATGATTGTCTGTGCTTGGTATTCTTCTACAGCTTTTAGCGTCTTATGAATTAAAACTTCAATAGCAGCATCTTCAAATGCACAGGCTAAAGCCATCTTTTCTTCCTCAGTAATCTCTCTAGTATTTTGGTTGGTTAGATCACGAATCGCATAAAGCATGGCGGTTTTGATGCCAGAGAAAGAGAAGTCATAATCATCAGAATACATCATAGGTCGAGGCATAATAAATGGATTTTCTCCGCCAGTTGACGAATTTGTTTCTCTAAATTCTTTTGCAAGTCTAGATACTGCTGGACCTCCTGGGTATGGAAGACCTAGCATGCGAGCCACCTTATCGAAAGCTTCTCCGACTGCATCATCTCTAGTTTGGCCTATTTTTTTATAAGAGCCAAAGCTCTCTGTTAGAACTATTTCCGTATGACCACCAGAAACAAGAAGGGATATGACAGGGAATTGCAAATTTGTAAGACTAAAGTTCTTTTTGTCTTCAGTTACAAAAGCGGCTGTAACCACGTGACCTTCCATGTGGTTTATAGGAATAACAGGAATACCCCAAACTTCTCCGAGTGCCCTAGCCGTGTTAACACCTACCCACAGAGCCGGCTCAAGTCCTGGACCAACTGTTACGGCTATATAATCAATATTTGGTTTTTGATAATAGGTTAAAAATGGGGAGAGGTTTTCTTTTAGTTGAGTTTCTTTCTCATCTAAAAAATCAAGCACACCACTTCTAAGGTCATTTCTGTTTTCGGCGGCTTCAAGTAGATACGCTTCGTCAAGAGCTTGGGTAAGAAGTGGGACCATCTTTTCTGCATGAGCACGCTTGGCGAGCGTAGGGAAGACACCTCCATACTTGGCATGTATTTCTATCTGAGAAGATAGTGCATTTCCTATGATACTTATATTGTTAGGTCCCGCTTGCTCCAGTATGGCTATGCCGGTTTCGTCACAAGATGTTTCAATGGCTAAGATTTTCACAGGGGAACTATAGCAAAATATTTTATTTTTATGAAGATTGTGTCTTTATTTAACCATATCAGAACCTATTTTCAAAATCGTAATCATCACTAGCGTTCCCCGCGCGCTACGTGCCCCTGTGCGAAGCACAGGGCTTCTGCAAAGCAGAAGTGCGGGGAACGCAATGCAAATGCGGAACGCGAGCGGAAGAATTTTGCGGAGGACTGGGGGTCTGGGGGAAAGGACTCCGCAAAATTTCCGCTTCTCGTGCTTTGGGATTTTTTGGCGGGGCGGGC
>JBDHUQ010000024.1:0-9375 GCA_039809205.1 Minisyncoccia bacterium
AATGGATGCTTATGAGGAAGCCTTGGATATATTAGAAGAATATAAAAAGTCTTGGCCAGAGATGAGAGGCACAGCACACTTTTTTGTTGGAACAAAAGAAATAGCGCAGAGATTTCTTGATCTTGGATTTTATATTTCATTCTCTGGAGTCATTACATTTGTGGAGGAATACGAAGATCTTGTCCAGTTTGTGCCAATAGAAAAAATTCTTCCAGAAACAGACGCGCCGTTTGCAACACCCACTCCATATCGAGGCACTCGCAATCACCCAGAATATGTAATTGAAGTAGTGAGAAAAATAGGAGAGATAAAGGGGCTATCTTTTGAAGAAACCTCTTCGATTTTATTAGGAAATACCAACAGATTGTTTGCTATTTGACAATAACACCATATTTCTATAAATTCATCAAAAATATAAAGATGAAGATTAAAGACATTCTTGGCAAAAAGCTAAAGGTCACCTATACAGATATTGGATCGAGTTTTTATTCAACGGTTAAGGTATATGCTTTTGCTGCTTCAGAAGCCGAATCTCACTCTACTACAGAGATAAAAATTCTTCTCTCTTGTCAGGGCGTCGAGAGATTCCCACCGTTCATACTGATTGGTATGAAAGGAAAGAAGATCGTATCACAAAGTGTTTTCTTGCCTTGGGTAAGAACAGATAACCCAAATAACTGTTTTGTTCCTTGTGACTTGAAAATTATTTAAAGCCCCTTTCTGGGGCTTTTTATATAGATGATTGGGTGAACAGTAGGTCTTGTTAAAACAAGTAGTTTCGGGTAGTATATGCCTCATAGCCCCCGTTCGTCCCAAATAGGGACGCATTGGTCCGAAGCGGGCTCATTTAGTAAATAACAAGAATTTAGGGTCTCAGCCCTAAGAAAAATAATGTCAGAAAAAAATACACGCTTGTATGAGCTTGGTTTTATCCTTGTTCCTACATTGCCAGAAACTGGAATTCCAGAGAAGGTAGAGTCTCTCAAATCCCTTATAAAAGGAGTAGATGGAGAAGTAACTTCTGAAGGTACCCCAGAATACATAGACCTTGCTTATACCATAGAGAAAACTTTTGGTAGCAAGAAAAATAAGTACTCCCAAGGCTACTTTGGTTTTATAAAATTTGAAGCTAGTCCTGATTCACTAGAATCACTCAAAAAGTCTCTTGATGGCGAAATTGATATCGTAAGATACCTTCTTATCAAGACAGATGCAGACAACACTATTATCTTTAAAAAGCCAAAAATTGAAGCTAGAAGGGATAATGGCATGATTGACGAATCTGAGCTCGTGGGAGATGAAGAGTCAGTAGATGACATCATAGAAGCCCATGAGGCTCTTCCAGACCTGATGCCTGAAGTGCTAGAAGATGCTCAAATGGAAGAAAAAGACGTAGAATAGACAAGCCTTATTTATAGACCTATACTACTCTTATATAAACTAAACACACAAAACCATGTATCTCAATAAAGTATTTCTCATCGGTAATCTAACTCGTGATCCAGAGCTGAAAGCTCTACCAACAGGTACAAAGGTCGTCTCTATAAGTATGGCAACAAACCGATCTTGGAAAGATGCTGGAGGTGCCAAAAAAGAATCAGTAGAGTATCACAATGTTGTAGCTTTTGGCAGACAAGCCGAAGTTATAGCTCAATATTGTAAGAAAGGAAGCTCTTTATATATTGAAGGTCGCATACAAACTAGATCTTGGGACGCACAAGATGGTTCAAAAAAATACCGAACAGAAATAGTCCTAGAGAGTTTCCAGTTTGGACCTAAGGGTGCTGGTGCTACCTCTACGACAGGTGGAGTATCAGATGCGGAAGCTCCTCAAGGGGATTCTAAGGCAGATCTAGATACCATAGAATATCCAGAAGAAGAGATAAACTTAGAAGACATACCGTTTTAAAAGATTAAGATAAATTTATGAAACAAGATTACTTTAACGCTAATAGTATTTCTCATATCGACTACAAAGATGTTGATAGTTTGAAGAAATTCTTAAATCCAAATGCTCGAATTAATTCTCGAAAGAGAACAGGTCTTACTGCCAAGAATCAGCGTTCACTCGCTGAAGCAGTAAAGCGAGCTCGCTTCATGGGACTTCTCCCGTTTGTGGCAAACTAACTACTAACACAAAAACCGCCCTTAAGGGCGGTTTTTGCTATTTCTGGTAGCCATGGTAGTATCAGAAAAACTTTAATTTATGGCTACAGGAGATTCATTGAGTTTCCGCATTGAAAGAATGGGGCTCAAACAAAAAGATTACTTTCTTTGGGTTATGATGTGCCGTCTTCTGCTCAGGCACCCACTTCCATGGAAAATCGAATGGGATTGGGATAATAAAATTAACGACCTAAATAACGAACAGGTAATTGCCTTTCCAAAAAAAGAAGAAGCAGAACAGTTCATCAGATTTGCCGAAGATTTTCATGAAGAGCAAAAAGAAAATTGGGAAGAAATAGCGAAAGAATTAGGTATTAAAATTGAGTAAGCAAAAAGCCTCCTGTGGAGGCTTTTCTTTTTTATTAGCTCACTCGCTCTACGTATTCGCCGGTTTCACTATTGATGCGAATCTTTTCACCAATATTGATGAAGAGGGGAACGTTGATAGTTGCACCTGTTTCAAGGGTAGCTACTTTGTTGCCACCGGTAACACTTGCTCCTTTGATTGCTGGTGGAGCATCGGTCACTTCAAGTTCTAGCTTGATCGGGATTTTTACCCCAATTACTTGTTCTTCGTCGTCGTCATTTGTATAAATAATAGTCTCTATCTCGCTATTTGTTTTAACAAATTTTATTTTCTCACCAACAATCTCTTCCTTTAGTGCAAACCTATTTGAAGGATCTTTAACATCACAGAACCAAACTTCGCCCTTAGTTTTGTATAGGAATTTTACTGGTCTAGTTGTAATATCAGCCTCTTCAGCTTTTTCCGAAGAACCAAAAGAGATTTCTGCTACACGGCCTGTGATAAGATTCTTTAGTTTTGTTGCGTTTACCGGTTTTCGTTGTTGCTTACGAAAGACGTGAGAGGAGAGAACTTCGTGAGGCATTCCATCCCAAACTATTATTTTATGTTCTTTAATTTCGTTATATTCAAGCATTGCCATAGACCGAGATTGTAACGTACTAAAAAAATAAAGTCCACCTTCTTTGAGTGAAGTATTATTCTCCGGCACTATCTGCTACCACTTCTTTCATTCGCTTTCGGACATCTTTCATGATTTGATCACGAACTTTCGGGTTCTCTCGCATAAAGACACGGGTGGCATCATATCCTCGTCCAAGCTTCACTTCTTCTTTGTCTTTACCTTCTGGTTGGTAAGAATAAGATGTACCGCTCTTTGTTACTACTCCAAGCTTCTCTCCGAGGGCAATCAGCTCTCCCTCAAGGGAAATACCTTCTCCGTAAATAATGTCGAATTCAGTTTGTTTGAAAGGCGAGGCGACCTTGTTCTTCACTACCTTTACACGTGTTCGGCTTCCAACTACCTCTTCACCTTTTTTGATTTGAGCGATGCGACGAATATCAAGACGGATAGAAGTATAGAATTTGAGCGCTTTACCTCCTGGGGTAGTTTCAGGGTTACCAAACATGACGCCAATTTGCATACGGATTTGATTTATGAAAATAACTACAGTTTTAGATTTGTGAACTATGCCTGTTAGTTTACGCAAGGCTTGGCTCATAAGTCGAGCTTGCTTACCCATATGTTGTTGTCCCATATCTCCTTCAATTTCGTCTTTTGGTGTTAGAGCCGCGACAGAGTCAACTACAACCACGTCTATTTTTCCGCTTCGAACAAGTGATTCACAGATCTCCAATCCTTGTTCACCAGTATCTGGTTGAGAAATGAGAAGCTCTTCTACCTTAACACCTATTTTTGCAGCATAGTCTGGATCCATAGCATGCTCAGCATCGATATAGGCACAAATACCCCCAAGCTTTTGAGCTTCAGCTACTACATGAAGGGCAAGGGTGGTTTTACCTGAAGATTCTGGTCCAAATATTTCTATTATGCGTCCTCGAGGTACTCCGCCAATACCAAGAGCGATATCAAGACCGATAGAGCCAGTTGGGATAACGCTTAGATCAACCTTTGGGGCGTCTCCTAATTTCATAATAGCTCCTTCTCCAAACTTTGTTTGAATACTTTTTATTGTGTCATCAATAGATGCACCTTGTGTTTTGGGTGTTGTTGCTTTCTTTGCCATGGTTATTTTAACTTATTGATAATGCACGTTTATTGCTTGTGCCACAGCCTTGCTAGGCTCAGCAACAAGATGAAAAACTTTTCTTTTCTCTTTTCCAAAGCGATCGCTCATAGTTATTTCAACTATATTGTATCCAGGGGATAGTAGGGCGCCGTCAGAAAATGATCCGTCTTTGTTGAGAGCTATTACTCTACCGTTGATCTCAAGTGTACTAGCGTGTTTTGCGTTACCAGAAATAGGAAGAAAAGAATCAGAAATAGTAGCACCGTCTATGGCTGTATGAACAGAAAGGGGAGCTCCTAGAATCAAATCTTTTGTATTGTAAAAAATAAGTCCAACGATAAAGAGCGAAAGGCTATAAATAACTGTTTTTTTAAGCTCTAGTTTTTTCATACTATTTCGCTTCTTCATTATAACTCATATCTTCTGCCAATTCTTCGACAGCAGAGCTTTTTGGACCCCTGTCAAGAACTTCTCTAGGCTTGGCTCCGTCGGCTGCACCTATAACTCCACGTTCTTCTAGCATATCCATGAGCCTAGCGGCCCGAGCATAGCCAACCTTGAGTTTACGTTGTAGGTAAGAAGTTGAACCCTTGCCGGCTTCTATAATGATAGCTCTAGCTTCTTCATACAGAGCATCATCTGTGTCAGTGTCTGAATCAGCTATACCATCAGCAAAGAGAGACTTTTCTCCAGTCATAGGTCCAGTGAGTTCTATGGTATCTCTTACGTCATCCTTAAATTGGTCTCGCAAGAATTTAACAATCGCCTTCACTTCATCTTCGGTGATATTGGCACTTTGTAATCTTCGAGGTTGGTTATCACCAATGAGAGCAAGCATGTCACCTTGACCTAGTAGTTTCTCTGCTCCTGTAGTATCTAGGATAGTTCGAGAGTCAATACCAGTAGGAACTCGTAGAGCAAGACGACTCGGTACGTTTGCCTTAATAAGTCCAGTAATGACGTTTACCTCAGGTCGCTGAGTTGAGAGTATAAGGTGAATACCTACAGCTCTAGACATTTGAGCTAAGCGGACTATTGCTGACTCTAATTCTCTTGGGTAAGCCTGCATGATATCAGCCAGCTCATCAATAATAATAACAATGTAAGGCATACGGTCTGGACCATCTTCTGTGGCATTTGCACCTTTGGCAAATTCTTTCTCATGCTTCTTATGATATGAATCAATGTCACGAACTGATTCAGATTCTAAAATATCATATCGACGATTCATCTCGTTGGCTGCCCATTTAAGAGATAGGATTGCTTTCTTTGCATCTGTAATAACAGGAGTGAGTAGGTGAGGGATGCCGTTATATAAAGTAAGCTCGACTCTTTTTGGGTCAACAAAGATAAATCTGAGCTCATCAGGCCCATGGCGGTACAAAAGAGAAGAAATGATGGCATGAATAGTTACTGACTTACCAGAGCCAGTAGTACCAGCAATCAATAAGTGAGGCATTTTTGCGATACTTTCATAGGCAGATTTACCAGAGATATTTCTTCCTAGTGCTACCAGCAGAGGTTTTGGATTATTCGTAAATGCCGAATCACTTACGAGAGATGAAAGTCCTACTGTTGATTTTGATTTATTTGGTATTTCAATACCCACAAGACTTTTGCCAGGGATAGGAGCTTCTATACGGATAGGATGGGCGGCTAGAGAGAGTGCTAGGTCATTTTGTAAACCCAAGATGCGAGTGAGTTTAACTCCTTGGGCTGGTTTAAGTGCGTATCTAGTAACTGTTGGGCCGATGGTAATCTCGTCCATTTCTACTTCTATGCCAAACTCAGCAAGAGTGCGTTTGATGATATTTGCATTTGCTTTTACATCACCAACATTTGCTTTGCCACTATCCTTTTCAAGGAGTGAAAGTGGTGGCGGAACGTAACCCAGACTAGGCTTTCTCTTTGGGAGGGGAATAGTGAACTCTTCTTTTGTTTCAGGGATAGCTTTTGCTTCTTCTACCAAAGACTCTGTTTTCTGTATAGGTTCGCGAGGTAGAGGATCTTCATCATAAAATTCTTCCTCAGGAAGAGGCTCCTCATAAGAGCTTCTTTTTTTAAATAGAGATTTTATTTTTTGCCATATTGCCAAGAAATGAGGGAATAGGTTTGGAGTCCTATCAAAGAAAACTATAAGAGATCCTATTGAAACTACGGACAATATAAGGACACTGAAAAACTTTTCAAAGAGGGCAACAAATGGAGCCCTCACCAAAGAACCAATATATCCTCCATAGGATTTATCAATAAAAGATAGGAGTCCAAGCAAGGTTAGAAGTCCGACACTTCCAGCAAGCCACTCTCTTTTTGTCGCCCCTATAGACTTCTTTCTTATTATTAAGATGCCAGATGTCATGAGTCCAACAGGAATAATAAGAGCCCCTGCTCCAAGCACCAAATAAGATCCGTGCCACAAAACCATTCCTCCTATACCAGCCCCGCCAATAGCCCCTCCAAAAGATATAAGAGAAATAAGAATAAGTAATAAACCTAAAATAACATGGTTAGTAGCACTCTTCTTTTCAGGCTCTTTTTTCTTAGATTTTTTCTCAGGAGAATTCTTTGGCATAAATATCTTTATGTTGAAACATTATATCATGCCTACCAAAGAAAAATGTTTGTAAAATAAGGTTTATTTCGAAACAGAGATTTGCTTGCAGCAATAGCACTATGTCCTTTATACTGTCCCTAATAAAAATTCTTTCTCTAAAGGACATTTACTTTTAAAAGACATAAAACTAACAAATAATGAATATAGTTACATCAAATAAAATAACCCTAAATCAAAAGGACATCTCAAAAGGTCAAAAGATTTTAGCTGCCGTTTATATGGTCACAAACCATTTACCAGAAAGTGATCCTATAAGACTCGAGCTTAGGTCTATAGCCACTTGTTTTGTGTGTGCCACTGAGAACAAGGCCAAGGAGTATTTGTTAAGTCTTGAAACTCTTTTAGGTGGAGCAGTATTTGCCGGCTTAATAAGTCAAAAAAATAGCTCTATTATTTCTTATGAAGCAGGTCGTTTTTTTGAACAAAGTATCTCTACTCAAAAATCTGAAGAGGTAAAAAATCTATTTGAAACGAACGGGACACAAGGACAAAATCTTTTAAAGGACAGCAAAAAGACATCTTCAGGGACACTTATTCTTTCTTCACATCGACCTGTGCCGGTAGTGTCTAATACAAAAACAATTTTAAATAAAAGTTCTAGACAGGAAACTATATTGTCCTTTATCAATAACAGAAAGAGTGCTGGTATAAAAGACATAGTTTCTCTTTTTCCAGATGTCAGTGAAAAGACCGTTCAACGTGAACTTAACTCACTTATAAATGATGGCAAGATAACCAAGAGAGGAAGCAAGCGTTGGAGCATATACATGGCAGTTAACTCCTTGTTGTAATACTCATAAAATTGTTTCGTCACAAGGAATAAGTGGCTCTTCGTGCCTGTAAAATTTTTGTATAACGAATTAAAAAGAGTTATACTTAAGACATCGTATTACTACTAGTCCGCAATGCGGATTTGTGGTAGTATGGTACCTGTCTTTTGCTAAGTTTTGCCATAAACATTACAAAGCAGAAGACAAAATAAACAGGTGGCGAAAGCCACTTAAAAGTCGTGATCATTGAAAACAAAATAACGATTCACTCACGAAAGTGAGTAAAATTTATTAGGTTCTCTTTGACACGTCTTGTTTTGTTTTCTGCGATGTTTTGGTACGAAAGTACTTAGGCAAAACGGAAGACATAATCGGCCCTGTCGACATGGCAGATGCATACAATCTATATATGCGTTTGCAATAGATAAACTCGTCATCTTTTATAAAGGTGATAAAGACTTTTATATAGAAGACAAAGGTATATAACTACGTAACGTTCGTCGATGTTACACAAAATAAAAAATATACCCATTAAAAACGATAAAATATGACTAAATTTACAAAGGTACTTTTGGGAGCTTTCCTAGGTGCTATGCTCGTTGCTAGTTCTTCTAGCGCAGCTATGACCTGGTCACGTTCTCTTAAACAAGGTTCTAAAGGTGCAGATGTTAAGAATCTTCAAGTATTCCTTAACATGTGTGCTGACACTAAGGTTGCTGTATCAGGAGCTGGTTCTCCTGGTATGGAAACAACCTACTTCGGTCCAGCTACGAAAGCTGCTGTGATCAAGTGGCAAACACTTCGTGGCGTTTCTCCACAAAGTGGTCTTTTCGGACCTCTTTCACGAGCTAAGGCTGCTGACCTACAAGCGTCTTCAAACGTTTGTGGTGGCGGTATTGTAACTCCTCCAGTATCAGGCCCTGTTTCAGTTGCTCTTTCACAAGACAACCCAGCTTCAGGATCAATCGTGGCTGGTCAAGCTACAGCTGACCTTATGCACGTTACTTTCTCTGGTTCAGGTACAGTTAACTCTGTAACTCTCCAGCGTTCAGGTGTGTCTGATCAAAACACTCTTTCAAACGTTTACCTATATGATGGTGTAACTCGTTTGACAGATGGTTATACATTCAACACAAACGGTACTATCACTATTAACAACCTAAACCTTGCAGTAAATGGTTCACGAACTATTTCTGTAAAGGGTGATGTTGCTTACGGTGTTAGTGGTGCTGGTTACGGCTATGACATTACAACTTCTCTTGTAGGCTTTACTGCTGGCACTTCTGTGAACTCAGTAAACATCAAGGGTAACCAAATGTTCATCGCTGGCGGTGCTTCACTTGCTACTGCAAATTTGACAGGTGTTAACACAGCTGCTGGTGGCCCTGGTTCTACTACAACTACTGTTAATGCTGGTACATCTTCATACACAGTATGGCGTGCAGGACTTCAAGCAAATACTCGCACTCTTTGGCTCAAGGCTGCTAACTTCAGAATCACTGGATCAGCTCCTTCTGATGCTCTGTCGAATGTAGGTCTTTACCTTGATGGTGTTAAGGTTGGAAACAACGCTATGATGACTATGACAAATGGTTCTAACTACTTGTCATTTGATATGTCTGGTGCTCCAGTACAACTTACAACAGGTTCTCACACTGTTGAAGTACGTGCTGATATTGTGAAAGGTGCAAGCTTCAACTTCATTGTTTCACTTCAGCAAGCTTCTGACTTGATGGTTTATGATCCTCAGGTAGGTGTTAATCTTGCTCT